>CANQSW010000014.1 GCA_947626615.1 uncultured Peptococcaceae bacterium
CAGTAGTTAAGCTCCTTAGCGCCGATGGTACTTGGTTTATTCCCGGGAGAGTAGGACGCCGCCAGAATTTTTTTGCCCTAAAATACGGCAGGAGTATATTGCTCCTGCCGCTTTTGTTTAGCGGGGGCGCGCGGCAAAAAGGATAGATTTAGCCATTTTCGTATGTTACAATGTTGCTGTAATGGTTCGTTAATGATATAAAACGAGGCGAGGTTAAGGTAATGCGGATCGCAACATGGAACGTGGAGCGCCTGAAGCACCGGCGGCAGCTCCCCGAAATCGTGGCGGCCTGCGAGCAGGCGGCGGCGGATATACTTATTCTGACGGAGACGGACGCACGGATACGGCCGGCTTTCCGCTATTGCTTTCAGACGACGTGCCCGGCGGAGATTGCTCCGGGCTATTATGCGCCGACGGAAAGGCGCGTTGCGATCTTCACCAACTATGAATGTGTCCGCTGGCACGCCACCTACGATAAATATACGGCGCTTTGCGTGGAGCTGGCGACCGAGCTGGGCGATCTCTGCGTTTACGGCACGATCATGGGGGTCGAGGGGAACCGGCGGGCGTCTTTCCGGGAAGAGCTGCCGCGGCAGCTGGAGGATATTGCCGGGCTGGCCGCCGCGGGACATAATATCTGCGTTGGCGGCGATTTTAACCTCAGCTTTGCCGACAATTATTATTTCACGCATTTTGGGCGGGACGCGCTGACCAAGTCGTTCGCCGCGAACGGTATCCGCCTTTTAACGGCGAACGTCCCGGAATGTATAGATCATATTGCTGTTTCCGAGCGATGTCTTGGCGGGGCCGAGCCGGATATTGCGGAATGGAATCAGGCCAAAAGCCTTTCGGATCACAAGGGTATCGTCGTGGCGATCGCGCCGCCAGCCGGCGGCCAGGGTTAAACGGCGGCGCTGCGCCCGCCTCTCCCCGGCCGGTGGAAAACTCTCCGCCGCGGCGGGCCAAACGGCACTTTTGGCGGGAAAAAGGGCCGGGACGCGAGCCTTGACGCACCCTGTTGAACCATGCCAAAAGGGGCGATTGTGGATAATATTTTGATAAGTTTTGCCGAAAGCGCAAAAAATGTCGCGCCGAAAAAAGCGGATAGACGTGGAGCGTGCCGAATAAAACATATCCGGCGGGGCAAATGTCAAAAAATGTCGAATCAAGGGGAAAAAGAGCGGTTTTTAACCGGGATACGAAAAAGGAAAGCTGAAAGGCCTGTCGAAAACTCTATTACAAGATTAATCTTCAAAATATTTTAATATTCCGCCGCAATCTACAAGCCGGGGTGGGCGCTCGCCTTGGGCCGGGCGGCAAAAGGAAGGGTTTTATATGGCTGAAAAACTGAAAAACAAGATCAAGGTACTGCTGGCCGACGATAACCGCAGCTTTTGCGAACAGCTCCAGACTTTTTTCGCCGGGCAGGAGCAGATCGAACTCTGCGCGGTGACGTATAACGGCGAACAGGCGCTGGAGAAAATTTTGGAGCTGAAGCCGGACTGCGTGCTGATCGACCTGGTGATGCCGCGCATCGACGGCATCGGCGTGCTGGAAGCGCTGGTGGAAAAGCAGACGGGAACGCTGCCGAAGATCGTCGTGATGTCCGGCTTCGGGCAGGACGAAATGGTGCAGCGGGCGATGGATCTGGGCGCGAAGGCGTTTATGATGAAGCCGCTGGATTTTCAGGTGCTGGCGAACCGCATCGTGACGTTGTGCGGCAAGGGCGGGCGCGATATCCGGGCTTTTGCGCCGGCCGTGCGGAATCTTGACGTGGAGGTGACGCGCGTGATCCAGCAGATGGGCGTTCCGGCGCACGTCAAGGGCTATCAATATCTGCGCGACGCGATAATCCTCGTGGTGAACGAAATGAATCTGCTCGGCGCCGTCACCAAGGAGCTTTATCCGTTGATCGCCGAAAAATACGACACCACCGCCAGCCGGGTGGAGCGCGCTATCCGCCACGCTATCGAGCTGGCCTGGGACAGAGGCAACGTGGAGATGATGAACCGCTTTTTCGGTTATACCGTCAACATGGAGCGCGGCAAGCCGACCAACAGCGAGTTCATCGCTATGGTGGCGGATCGTCTGCGTATCGGCGAAAAAGTGATATAGGTCAACTGAGCAGCTTGCTGTAAATACTCCTGATCTGGGCAGAAAAATGGGCGGCTTTTCTTTCGGTCCGCTCATTTTTTTGCGCTCTCTGCCATATGTTTGGGCAGAGGCCGAGAGGGGGAATTGGCATGATAATGTTTACGATAACCAAACCGAAGCGCAAGCTGAAAAAACTCTTTATGGCGGCGGCGCTGGTGCTGCTGCTGGCCGTGGCAGTGCCGGGCGCGTATTTTACGCTCTCCGACGCGGGGGCGATGAGCCTGTTTGCCAGCGGCGAGGCGGTGGAGCAGCCGCCGGACGCGGCGGCGGACGCTGCGGCGGCGGCGGACGGGCAGACGGACGAGAACGCTCAGCCGGAACAGGCGAAACAGACGGCGGGCGCGGCAGATATGGCAGGACAGGCGGCAGCGCCGGCAGACGAGGCTGGGGAAGATATGGCGAATACGGCAGATACGGCGGATACGGACGCGGAACCGGGCTTTTGGGCGCGGCTGCGGGCGGTGTTCTTCGGCGAAGATGCGCAGGTGATTCCGTACTGACGGCGATATAACGCCCCGATACGCCGCCGGGCGGCAGGAGTTTGCCGTGTTTTCGCGAATACTTCCATAAAAATGGCAACGGCAAATTCCGGGCGAGAGGGGTGCATGATTTTGAGCGTTGAGAATAAAAGAGTCGTTATGATCGTGCTGGACAGCGTGGGCGCGGGCGAAGCGCCGGACGCGGCGGCCTACGGCGACGCGGGCAGCAATACTCTGGGGCATATCGCGGCGGCGACGCCGGGCTTCAGCCTGCCTAATCTGGCGCGGCTGGGCCTTGGCAATATCCTGCCGCTAGACGGTGTTCCTGCGGCGGCAGAGCCCGCAGCGGCCTTCGGGCGGCTGCAGGAGGTCTCCTGCGGCAAGGACACCACCGCCGGGCATTGGGAGCTGGCCGGCACGCCGGTGACGCGGCCGCTGCCCACCTATCCGCACGGTTTTCCGGCGGAGCTTATCGCCGAATTCGAGCGGCGCATCGGCCGCAAAACGCTGGGCAACGTCGTAGCCTCCGGCACGGTCATCATACAGGAGCTGGGCGGGCGGCATCTGCGCACCGGCTACCCGATCGTTTATACTTCGGCGGACAGCGTGTTCCAGATCGCGGCGCATGAGGAGGTTGTTCCGCTGGAGCGTTTGTATGAGATGTGCCGTATCGCGCGGCAGCTGCTGGTGGGCGAGCATGGCGTGGGCCGGGTGATCGCCAGGCCTTTTGTGGGCGAGCCGGGCGATTTCCGCCGGACGGCCAACCGGCGTGATTTTTCGCTGCTGCCGCCGCCGGGCAACGTATTCATGCGCTTGCAGGAGGCGGGCGTGCCCACCGTGGCTATCGGCAAGATACACGATATTTTTGCCGACCAGAATATCGATTACAGCTACCCCACCAGCGGGAACGCCGACGGCATGGACAAGCTGCTGGCGGCGCTGGACAAGCACCCGGCCGGGTTCATCTGGGCTAATCTGGTGGATTTTGATATGCTTTTCGGCCACCGCAACAACGTGGCGGGCTATGCGGCGGCGCTGCAGGAATTCGACGCCTTTTTGCCGCGGCTTTTGGCGCGGCTGCAGCCGGGCGATCTGCTGCTGCTGACGGCCGACCACGGCAACGACCCGACCACGCCTTCCACCGACCATTCGCGGGAATACGTGCCGTTTTTGGCGTATGGCCTGGCGGCGGGGGTCGATCTGCAAATACGCCCCACGTTTGCCGACGTGGGGGCGACTATCGCGGCATATTTGGGCGCGGCGGCCCCGGCAACCGGGACTTCGCTGCTGCCGCTGCTGCAAAAGGAGGCGTAGACTATGGCCGGACAAGACCTGGTGATGTTTGACCTTATCGCCAAAAAGCGGGACGGCGGCGAGTTCGACGCGGCGGAAATCGACTTCTGGCTGCGGGGCATGCTCGCCGGCGCGATACCCGATTATCAGACGACGGCGCTGTTAATGGCGATATACTTCCGCGGGCTGACGGAGCGGGAGACGTTTTTGCTCACCGACGCGATAGTGCGCTCCGGCGACAGGCTCGATCTATCGGAGCTGCCCGGCTGCAAGGTGGACAAACATTCCACCGGCGGCGTGGGCGATAAAACGACGCTGGTGGCGATGCCGCTGGCGGCGGCGCTGGGTCTGACGGTGGTGAAGATGTCGGGCCGCAGCCTGGGCAAAACGGGCGGCACGGCGGATAAGCTGGAAGCTGTGCCGGGCTTTCGGCTGAATATCCCGCCGGAGCAGCTGCGGCGGCAGGCGGAGCAGGATAGGCTGGTGCTGATCTCGCAGAGCAGCAATTTGACGCCCGCCGACAAACGCCTCTACGCCCTGCGCGACCTGACGGCGACGGTGGATTCGCTGCCGCTGATCGCCGCGAGCGTGATGTCCAAAAAGATCGCCGCCGGGGCGGACGTTATCGTCCTGGACGTGAAATTCGGCCGGGGCGCTTTTATGCCGGACGCGGAGAGCGCTCGCCGTCTGGCCGAACTGATGGTGAAGCTGGGGCGGCAGGCCGGGCGGAAGATCGCCGCGCTGCTGACCTCTATGGAAGCGCCGCTGGGCCGTGCCGTGGGCAACGCGCTGGAGGTGTGGGAGGCGGCGGAAACGCTGCGGGGCAACGCCGCGCCCGATCTGCTGCTGCTTTCTTTGGCGCTGGCGGCGGAGCAGGCTTATCTGGCCGGGCTGGCGGAAAATCGCCGGGACGGGTTCGCCATGGCGCGCCGGGCCTTAGAAAACGGTGCGGGCTACCAAAAATTCCTGCGCTTTTTGCAGGCGCAGGGCGGCGATACGGCGGCGCTGGAGCAGGGCGGCTTTCTGCGGGCCAAAACGGTGCTGGACGTGGCCGCGCCCCGCGGCGGTTATCTGCGGGCGGTGGACGCGGCAAAAGTGGCGACGCTGGTGCAGCGGCTGGGCGCGGGGCGGCTGAAGCTGGAGGACGAGATCGACTATCAGGTGGGCGTCTGGCTGGAGAAGCAATGCGGCGAAAAGCTGGCGGCGGGCGAGACGCTGGCTCGTATCTATGCCGAGAGCCCGGCGCAGGCGGCGGAGGCGGCCGAGGCGCTGCTGGCGGCCTGCCAGATCGGCGAAAAGCCCCCGGCGGCCGCTCCGCTCATCTACGGCGCGGTGACAACGGCGGGTTTTATCCCCTGGGCGGAGCTGCAAAAGGACTATCAATAAAATTTTGAGCAAAAAAAGACCCGGCTGCGCCGCAAGGCCAGCCGGGCCAAATTTTTCTTTTTCAGTTGCGCAGCGAATGTATCGGCGCGGGTATCCTGCCGCCCCGGGCCACGAAGGCCTCGCTGCTTTCGCGGTGCACGGGCTGCACCGGGCCGCTGCCGAGCAGGCCGCCGAACTCCACGCGCTCGCCGACCTTTTTGCCGGGGGCGGGTATCAGGCGCACGGCGGTCGTCTTCTGGTTGATCATGCCGATAGCGGCTTCGTCCGCGATGATAGCGGCAATGGTGGCGGCCGGGGTGTCGCCGGGGACGACTATCATGTCCAGCCCGACGGAGCAAACGCAGGTCATCGCCTCCAGCTTGTCGATCGTCAGCACGCCCTTTTCCGCCGCCGCGATCATGCCGGCGTCCTCGCTGACGGGGATAAACGCGCCGGACAGGCCGCCAACGTAAGAGGTGGCCATAACGCCGCCTTTTTTCACCGCGTCGTTCAGCAGGGCCAGCGCCGCCGTCGTGCCGTGCGTGCCGCAACATTCTAAGCCCATTTCCTCCAGAATGGTGGCCACGCTGTCGCCCACCGCCGGGGTGGGGGCAAGCGAAAGATCGACGATGCCGAACTCGGTGTGCAGCCGCCGGCTCGCCTCCTGCGCCACCAGCTGGCCCATGCGCGTGACCTTGAAGGCCGTTTTCTTGATCGTTTCGGAGACCGTGCCGAAATCCGCGCCGCGCACCTTCTCCAGCGCGTATTTCACCACGCCCGGGCCGGATACGCCGACGTTTATCGCGGTTTCCGGTTCGCCGACGCCGTGGAAAGCGCCGGCCATAAAGGGGTTATCCTCCGGCGCGTTGCAGAAAACGACCAGCTTAGCGCAGCCGAAGCCGTCGCGGTCGGCCGTTTTTTCGGCCAGCTGTTTGATGACCTGGCCCATTTCGCGCACCGCGTCCATATTCATGCCAGCTTTGGTGGTGCCGATGTTGACGGAGCTGCAAAGGCGCTCGGTTTGCGCCAGCGCCTCGGGGATAGCGGCGATCAGCGCGCGGTCGCCCTTGGTGTAGCCCTTATGCACCAGCGCCGAAAAGCCGCCCAAGAAATTCACGCCGGTGGCGGCGGCCGCCTTATCCAGCGCCAGCGCGAGCTTAACGCAGTCTGCCGGCGAGAAGGGGTTGGCGAGGATAGATATCGGCGTGACGGAAATGCGCTTGTTGACGATCGGTATGCCGTATTCCAGCTCGATCTGCTCGCCGCAGGAGACCAGATTCGCCGCCTTTTGGGTGATCTTATCGTAAATTTTGCGGCAGACGGCGTCGATATCGTCGGAAACGCAGTCCAGCAGGGATATGCCCATAGTGATGGTGCGGACGTCAAGATGCTGGTCGTCCAGCATATGTATCGTTTCCAGAATGTCGTTATGTGCAAGTTTGGTCATGGCGCGCCTCCTTAAAGCGTGTGCATGGCGTTGAAAACGTCTTCGCGCTGGACGTGGATATCGTAGCCCTCGGCCTCGCCGTAGGCTTTCAGCTCCGCCGCCATCGCCGTAAATTCGCCCGCGATACTGGCGGTATTCACCAACATGATCATGGCGAAGATATCGCTGCTCAAGATCGTCTGCGAGATGTCCAGAATATTGACGCGGTAGGCCGCCAGAATTTTGGTGACGTTGTAGATGATGCCCATGTTGTCTTTGCCCACCACGGTGATGATCGCTCTCATTTTTCTGCCTCCTGAATTTTATGATGCTATATTTTAACACAAATCCGCCCCGCGCACAAGGGGCGAGTATAACAAAAGCCGCCGGCAGCCCGGCGGCTCGGAAAATTTTTGCGGCTTACGCGCCGAAAGGCTTGACGCCCGCCACGGCGTCGGCCGCGGTTATGCGCTGGTCGTCGTTGTCGATATCGACGAGGATATATTTATCGTTGCCCAGGCCGATCTCCTTCATATACGAAAGTTGACGGTGGCCGTGGCGGCTTTCGATACGGTGCACCAGATCGTGATTATCCTCCGGCTTCATGGCGTAGACCATATCCACCGAGGCCTGGTCGACCGCCAAAATATCCACCGAAGCGACGATGCCCACGTTCGGCGTGACTACGGGCTGAGCGGCTATGCCCTCGCAGTCGCACGAGACGGACATATTGCGCAGCACGTTGACGTAGGTGATGTGCTTGCCGAAGAAATCGACGGTGGCCTTGGTCGATTCGGTGATCTTTTCCATAAGTTCTTCTTTATCGACGCCCCAGTCGTTGCCGGCGGTGGCGTGGATCATGCCCTTGCCGATGCGGCCGTCCGCGCAGCCGATGCCGATGTTCTTGTTGGAGCCGCCGAAGCCGCCCATCATATGCCCCTTGAAGTGGGTCAGCACCACCAGAGAGTCATAATCCGTCATCGACTTGCCGACGTACATTTCCTTGAACCATTTGCCGCCCGTGACCGGCAGCGTCGTCGTGCCGAATTCGTCCGTGATATCCACGGTGGTGAAGGCCGACCAGCCGTTTACCTCCAGCGTTTTGCGGTGCTGCTCGGTGGTGTAGCGGTCGCCGTCGTAGAAGGTGTTCGTCTCGATTATCGTGGCTGCCGGCAGCTCCTTGGCAAGAAATTCTTTCACCCAGGCGCTGGGTATGATGTTCGGGCCGTGGGGCTCGCCGGTGTGCAGTTTTACAGCCACCTTGCCGCAGATCGTGCCGTTGACCCGTTCATAAATTTTTTGCAGGCCCTGCGGCGAGAGGTCGCGGGTGAAATATACGATAGATTCGTTGCCGGTGCGCTCGGCATAGGGGACGTAATGCTGTCCGTCGAATTTTTCCGTCATGGTCTTATCCTCCTTATGGTTTGAGCATAAAGTATAATTCTACGGCGGCGGCGGTTTTCCTGCCTGCGGGCGGGGCAGCGTTTGCAATGCGGCAATTTTAAGGGTATAGCAATATGTTGAAAGCATTTATCTGATATGCTATAATCTTTATGAAAAAATGTAATTATATTTTAGTGGTGGTATTATATGACTTCTGTTACACAAAGAATAAAACAAATTAAGCAGCCTTGGGGTGGTTATATTAAACCATCTTCCATGAAAGTAACAAGCCTAGATGATGGGAAGACCTTAAATGAGGAAGAAAATATTCACGCATCTATAATAGGTATGGCAGTTGATTATATGACACGATTTTTGATGGGATCAAATATTGAAAAAGCGTTTCAAATTTCAATTTTAGGTTCTCAAATTGCCGAACAGTTTTTCAAGGTAAACTCAATTAAAGAGGCTGAAGGTTATCTGAAAGAAATAAAAGGACTTGATGATAATTCAATAATAAATGCTTGTAAGATTAGCACATTTGATGTTTGGTTTAGAAATCCATTCAATGCTATTCTAGCTAAAGATGCTAGAGAAATTAATCCGGACATAGATACTATTGATAATATAAAGATATTGATTGAGAGAAGTATATCGTTTTGGAATCATTATGGTCCAATCAAGGTTGATGGGTTTACATTTGAAGAAAAAGGCTATACAGAGACAGTTGATGCTGGAGATGGTGATTTTTTGACTGAAGATACCATCTGGGATTTTAAGGTTTCAAAAAAACCGCCTAAAAGTAATCATACGTTACAATTATTGATGTATTATATCATGGGAAAACATTCTGGCAAACCAGAATTTAACGGGATAAAGAAAATAGGAATATTTAATCCAAGGCTCAACAATGTGTATTTATATGATATAAGCGATGTGTCACCAGAAATAATAAAATCTGTTGAAGATGATGTGATTTGCTACTAGTTGTTAGTTTCTACAATATTAGGTTTATTAGCTTATAAATTTGATTGCATTATAGTTAGTTGACTTTTTGTTTGCATTGTTAGCAAGCAGGGACATGATTGTCTGTTGATATATTTCGTGATATATTCAATACTCGAGCTAAGGAGCAATATCATGACAAATCTCTGGCCGGAGCTTGGGCAGGCGGAAGCGGTCATTTTTGATCTGGACGGCACGCTGGTCGATTCGATGTATTATTGGCAGACGCTGCCGGAAAACTGGTTCATCGCGCGGCAGGTGCCCGTGCCGGCGGATCTGGACGTGCAGCTGGGCATGGTCGATCTCTGGCAGGCCTCGGTGCTGCTGGCGGAGCGCTATTCGCCGCTGGCGGAAACGCCGGAGGAGGTGTACGCCGAGCTGGGCGCGACGATGACCAAGCATTATGCCGAGGATATCGCGCTTATCCCTTATGCGCGGGAATTTCTGCGGCAGCTGAAAGCCGACGGTATCCCCGCCTGCATCGCCACGATGACGGACCGCCCGCAGGTGGAGACGCTGCTGGGGGCGCAGCATATCGGCGAATATATAGATTTTGTGCTGACCACGCCGGAGGTGGGGCAGGGCAAGGAACGGCCGGATATCTTTTTGGCGGCGGCCCGGCGTATGCACGCCTCTCCCGCCCGCACGCTGGTGTTCGAGGATTCGCGCACGGCTATCGCCACGGCGCTTAAGGCCGGCTTTCCGGTGGTGGCGGTGAGAAACCCCGCCTATGATTATGCCGCCACGGACGCGCTGGCGGCGGAGCTGGCCGCCCGCTTGTGGTATATCGACGATTTTCTGCCGCTGTTGCATCGTGCCGGGAATTGACGCTGACGTGATGCCTGCGCTGCCTGCGATAAATTGTATAAATATCCTTTGCCGCGCAGTTTAACCGCCGCCGGAAGCGGGGGCGCGCCTAGAGAGCAGATCAAACGGTTCGGCATTACGTTTAATATCCCCGTTCTTGCCAAAAGGCGGGGGATATTATTTTAATTTTACGAGAAAAAAGCTAAATTATGCGCCCGCTTATGAGCCCGCAACAGCCGCCTTTTGCCATATTTGCATAAAATAATACCAAATTTGCAATAAAAATCTTTTTATAGGAAATTTCTTGCTAAAATAATTAGCGTCGAAATTGAACAGTTTTTTGCCGAGCGCACAAAGCAAAATACTTCAAGCAGGACGAGCCCATACTGTTTAACGGTACAGGGCTCCGTTCAGTTAAATGACAAATCAGGAGGGATCACACATGAGCGCTTGCGACAACAACAGACCCTGCCCGTGCACTTATAACTGCCCGCGCCACGGGAAATGCTGCGCCTGCGTGGCGCACCACCGCGACCATAACGAGGGCGTTCCGGGCTGCTTTTTCTCCAAAGAGGCGGAGGCAACGTACGACCGGAGCATTGCAAACCTGGCGAGGGATAAGGGGCTTCTGTAAACTTCCGGCGGAAGATCCTGCGGCCGGGGCTTTATGCCGCCCTTATGGGCCGACGACATAATTCTATTTTGGAGGCAAAACCATGAACATTCAAAAGACGGTAAACGGAACGACTTTGACCGTTGCGGTGGAGGGGAGACTGGATACCACGACTTCCCCGAAGCTGGAGGAGGAGTTAAAGGGCAGCGTCGACGGCATCAACTGCCTGGTGATCGACTTTGCGAAGCTGGAATATATCTCTTCCGCCGGCCTGCGCGTGCTTTTGGCCATGCAGAAGATCATGAACAAGCAGGGCGAAATGCGGCTGCAAAACGTGAACGAGACCGTTATGGAAGTGTTTGAGATCACGGGCTTTTCGGATATTTTGACGATCGAATAATCTCTCTTTGGCGAGGAGACTCTCTATGTTATACGTACAACTTGGGCTGGCAGCCCTGTGCCCCGCCATAGTGTCCGCCGTGTTCTATTGGTGCAATAAGGCGACAGGCTTTGCCAAGCTGTCCGCCAGAACGAAGCAGGCCGCGTACGGTTTGGTATTCGGCTTGCTTGCCGTTTTGAGCACGGAATTCGGCTCGCAGGTGGACGGCGCTGTGATCAGCGCAAGAGACGCCGCGCCTTTATGCGCCGGCCTGGTTTTTGGCGCGCCGGCGGGCGTTTTGGCCGGGCTTATCGGCGGCGCGTGGCGGCTTTTGACGGCGCTGTTGGGCGAAGGTGTATATACGGGCCTTGGCGCCAGCCTCACCACTCTGCTCGCGGGCCTGCTGGGCGCGGCGCTGCGGCGCTGGCTGTTTGACAACAAACGCCCCGCCTGGTATTACGGCCTGGCGGCGGGCTTTGTGGTCGAAGTTGTGAATATGCTCCTGGTCTTTCTGATCAACATGGAGGACGTGCACACGGCGTTCGCTCTGGTGGAGAAATGCACCTGGCCGATGATCGCCCTGAACGCTGGGGCTGCGACGCTGGCCATGCTGGTGGTGTCCGCGCTGGCGGGCGAATTGCAAAGAACCGGGAAAACGACCAGGTATCAGCTGGCGCAGACCTTTTCGCGCTGGCTGCTGCTCTGCGTCGTGCTGGCATTTTTGGTCTCCAGCCTGTTCGTTTACGTGCTGCAGACCAGGCTGGCGCTGAACGACGCGGAGAAGATGCTCTCGCTTTATATCGAAGACGTTATGGAGGATATCAACGACGCTTCCGACGAAAACCTGCTGGCGCTGACCAGAAAGATCAGGGACAGTTTGGACGAGGCCGGTGATTATGAGGGCCCGGCGCTCTTTCCGCTGCTTGTGGCGAACAACGTGTCGGAGATCAATATCATCGATAAAAACGGCATCATCGTCGCCAGCACCACGCCCGCCTATATCGGCTTCGATATGACCAGCGGCGCGCAGTCGAACGAATTTATGGCGCTGCTGGCCGGCGAAGACGAGCTGGTGCAGCGCTATCAGCCCATTTCCCGCAACGCGGGCGTTTCCATGAAATATGCGGGCGCTGTTTTGGCCAACGGCGGCTTTGTGCAGGTGGGGTATAATTCCGGCCGCTTTCAAGCCGATATCGACGGGCAGGTGGTCGGGCTCACCAGAAACCGCCACGTGGGCGAAGACGGCTTTATGCTCATAGCGAACGAGGATTTCCGCCTGGTGAGCGACCCGAGCGGGCACGAGGGTATGTCTCTGGGCGTGACGGGGATAGGCCTGACGCCGGACGCGGATACCTATGACGCCGCCGCCGACAAATTCGGGCGGGAATGGCAGGTGCTGACGGAATCTGTCTTCGGCGAAAGCTGCTACGTGATGTACGGCGTGACGGAGGGCTATTATATCATCGGGGCGCTGCCGAAGGCGGAGGTCGTTTTTGGCCGCAACATACAATTATATACCACGGTGTTTATCGAGATCATGGTGTTCGCGGCGCTGTTCGCTCTGATCTACCTGCTGGTGAAGAAGCTGGTGGTGGAGAATATCCAGAAGATCAACCGTTCGCTGGAGGAGATCACGGGCGGCAACCTGAATGTGACCGTGGACGTGCGGAGCAACGAGGAATTCGTGTCGTTGTCCGACGATATCAATTCTACAGTGCACACGCTGAAAGGCTATATCGCGGAGGCGGCCGCCAGAATAGACAAAGAGCTGGAATTTGCCAAGACGATACAATTCTCCACGCTGCCCTGCGTGTTCCCGCCGTATCCGGACAGGACGGATTTTGATATCCACGCGACGATGGATACGGCCAAAGAGGTGGGCGGAGATTTTTACGATTTTTATCTGCTCGACGAGAACCGCCTGGCGTTTTTGATCGCGGACGTGTCCGGCAAGGGGATATCCGCCGCGATGTTTATGATGAAGGCCAAAACGCTGCTGAAAAGCCGCGCCGATCAGGAAAGCGACGTGGCGAAGATACTGACGCAGGCCAACGCCGATCTCTGCGAGAACAACGAGGCGGAAATGTTCGTTACCTGCTGGCTGGGTATTCTGGATTTCAGGACGCACATCGTGCATTTTGCCAACGCGGGCCATAATCCGCCGTTGGTCAGACATCAGGGCGGCAGTTTTGAGTATTTTAAGACCCGCCCCGGCTTTGTGCTGGCGGGCATGGAAGGCGTGCAGTATAAAAGCGGCGAATTTCAGCTGATGCCGGGCGACGAAATATTCCTTTATACGGACGGCGTGACCGAGGCCACGGACGCTAACGAGCAGCTCTACGGCGAGGCCCGGCTGAAGGCCGTGCTGGACAGGCTGGAGGGCTCCAGCGCCAAGGATATCTGCCTGGGCGTGAAGCGGGACGTCGACGCTTTTGTGGGCGAAACGCCCCAGTTTGACGATATGACGATGCTCTGCCTGCGCCTGATGCCCAAGCATATACTCACGGTCGACCCGGGGGCGGATTCCATGCCGGAGGTGGTCTCTTTTGTGGAGGAGACGCTGGCGGCGGCCGGAGTGCCCCGAAAAGTCGTCGTGAAGATGAATATAGCGGTGGACGAGATATATTCCAATATCCAGCGTTACAGCGGCGCGACCAAAGCGGAAATAGAGTGCGAAGTGAACGGCAACCGGCTGACGCTGGCGTTTATGGACGACGGCAGCCCGTATAACCCGCTGGATAGGGAAGACCCCGACACGACCCTTTCGGCGGAAGAAAGGGAGATCGGCGGCCTGGGCATATTTATGGTGAAAAAGACCATGGACGACGTGATATACGAGTATTCGGACGGCATGAACCGTTTGACGCTGAAAAAGAGCTGGGAGATATAAAAAGCAGTTTAGGAAGGTAGATAGGTATGATAAGCAATCGGAGCGAAAAATTCAAACTGTCGGCGGAGACGATCGACGCGGTATCCGAGATCTGCGTGCAGACGCTTTCCGAGGCGGGGGCGGACAAGAAGGATATTATCCGTCTGCGGCTCTCGCTGGAGGAGATACTCGGCGTCTGGCTGGGCGGCTTGGAGGGCGCGCCGCTGCAAATGGACTGCGGGCGGAAATTCGGGCGAGTCTTTCTGAAAGTCAGCGTAGACGGCCCGGCCATGGACGCCTGGGACAGCGACGAGCTGGTTTTGAGCAGCCATTTGCTCTCGCAGGCAGGGCTTTCGTTTACTTATTCCTATAAGAACGGCAAAAACTGTCTGGTCTGCAACCCGCGGAAGAAAAAATCCTCCATGGGGCAGATAGCCGTGCTTTTCGGCGCGGTCCTTCTGGCGGTGTTTCTGGGCGCTGCCGTAAGGCGGCTGCCGGGCGTGCAGGGGGCGGCGCTGGCCGTTACCGAACCCCTGTTCAACATGATATTGGGGGCGCTGCGGGCGGTGTCTTCGCCGCTGGTGTTTCTGGCCGTCTGCTGCGGCATCGTGAGCATCGGCGACCTTTCGGTGGTGGGCAGAGTCGGCAAAAAACTGATCCTGCGCATGATCGCGGGGACGTTTATCCTGGGCGCGGTCATAGCGCTGGCGGGCAGCCTGCTGTTCCCCGTGGCCACGGCGGCTGGCGGCGAGATCTCCGCCAATTTTTCGGATATCTATCAAATGGTGCTGGATATCGTGCCTTCGGATATCGTTTCGCCGTTTCAGGACGGTAACGCGCTGCAGCTCGTGTTTTTGGGTACGTGCGTGGGCGTCGCCCTGCTGATTCTGGGCGACCGGGTGACGGTGGCGCAAAACACGCTGATGCAGGTGAACGAGGCCGTGCAGTTTTTGATGAGCGCGCAGGGCAAAGTTATTCCGCTGTTCGTGTTTTTGAGCCTGTTCAACCTGATACTTTCCGATATCGGCAGCGGGTTTTCCAGCCTGTTCAAGGTGTTTGCGCTGGCGATACCGGCCTGCTTGCTGCTGCCGCTGTTCTACGTTTTTCTGACGGCGTTTCGGCTGAAGGTGAGCCCCGCGCTGCTGATCAAGAAAATGCTGCCGACTTATCTGATCGCCCTGACAACGGCTTCTTCGGCCGCCACGTTGGCGACGAACCTGGATACGTGCGTGAAGGAGCTGGGTATCCCGAAAAAGGTGGCGGATTTTGCCATACCGCTGGGGCAGGTGATATATAAGCCGGGCTTTGTGGCGGGCTTTTTCGTGCTGGCGCTGTGCATGGCGGAATCTTATGAGGTGCCGATCACGCCGCTCTTCCTCATCATGTCGGTGTTGACGATAGGTCTGCTGGCCATGGCGCTGCCGCCTATCCCCGGCGGGGCGCTTTCCGTGATCACGGTCATGTTTGCCCAGCTGGGTATTCCGACCGAGGCGATAGCCCTGGCGGTGGCGGCCAATGCCATTCTGGACTTCTTTATGACGGCGGCCGGCATGACCTGCCTGCAGGTGCAGGTGACGCTGGCGGCGGACGCCGTCGATATGCTCGACCACAAGAAGCTGAAAAAAAGCGTGTAAGGCCGGCAAACAGGAAGATATTGCCGGGTAAAAGTTTTTGAGAAAAGAAAGCGGAGGTGCGGAACCTGATGTTATCGCCAGAAAAAGTATTCCACATAAAAGAAGCCGGCTCTTCGGTGAAAACGGAGGTTTTGGCCGGCGTCACGACCTTTATGACCATGGCCTATATCCTCATGGTAAATTCCCGTATGTTTGCGGAGCTGCCGGGGGTGTCGTACAACGCGATCTACATCGCTACGGCGGTCTCGGCCTGTATCGGGACGGTGCTGATCGGTCTGCTGGCGAATCTGCCGCTGGCGCAGGCCTCCGCCATGGGCTCAAACGCTTTCTTCGTCTATACGGTGTGCTTCGGCTTTGGCTTAAGCTATGCCAACGCGCTGCTGCTGGTGCTGCTGGACGGTATACTTTTTATACTGCTCACGGTGACGGGGCTGCGCAAAAAGATATTCGAGGCGATACCGACGGCGGTGCGGGTGGCGATACCCGCGGGCGTCGGGCTGTTTATCGCGTTTATCGGGCTGAAAGACGCCGGCATCGTCGTGGCGGACGCGGCTACTTTTGTCAATCTCGCCTCCTTCAACCTGCTTTCCGGGAAGGTGGCGTGGCCGGATATCATGCCGATGCTGGTCACGCTGGCAGCCCTGATCACGATAGCGGTGCTGACGTGCCGGCGGGTGAAGGGCGCGGTGCTTTGGGGCATACTTGGCGGCACGGGGCTATATTATCTGCTGGGGTTGACTGTTCCCGGATTTTACGCGGGTTTTGTGGAAGGCCTGAATTTTAACCCGTTGGCGGCGTTTGAGGAATTCGGCGAGCTGGCTTTTGGCAAGGTCTTTACGGAGGGGTTTGATTTTTCGCCCTATCTGGCGGAGCACAGCCCGATGGAGCTGGCCGTTTTGATAGTGACGACCGCGCTGGCGTTTTGCCTGGTGGATATGTTCGATACTATCGGCACTTTGTACGGGGCCTGCGCCAGAGGCAACCTGCTGACCGAGGAGGGGGAAGTTCCCAACCTGAACCGGGCGATGCTGGCCGACGCCATAGCCACCACCTGCGGCGCGGTCTGCGGCACTTCCACGGTGAGCTCTTACGTGGAGGCCTCCACGGGCATTGCGGAGGGCGGCCGGACGGGTTTTGCCGCCATGGTGACGGGCGCGCTGTTTTTCATCAGTATGTTTTTA
>CANQSW010000015.1 GCA_947626615.1 uncultured Peptococcaceae bacterium
AACCACCAGTCCTGTTTCGTACAGAACTGGTGGCCTAAAATTTTACTTTTTGTGTCTACAAACTATTGACTATTTCAATCCGATTTTTCGGACGCCTCCGTTTTTTTTATTTGTCAGTTACGAATCTTCTAATTTTTTGCAAAACGTCAACTTTGCGAAAACGCTCTCCCTGCGCCAGATAAATTTTAGGTAAACAAAGTAAAATTTTTGTGAGCGGGCAAAGGTCAGCAAGAATGGAACAACCCTGACGCGAAAGTCAGCAAAAATGGAACAGCATTTTTTTACAAAGTTTGCTAATATTATAGCAGACAATTTTTGTCGGCGATCTTTAGCAAAAAAATATGTAGACCTATCGAGCATTGTACCGTTCTTTAAGACTGCGCCAAACGGCCGGCGCAGGAGAGCGGCACACAAGAAACCCGGTGAGAGTCCGGGGCATACACTTGGCGAAAGCCGAGCTTGCTGTATGCAGAAAAGCTCATTCTATCATTTGGGGCGACCCAGTCATTGGCTGTTCGAGAGTGCAGCTGAGAAGGCAGATAGAACGAGCGTTTACTTACGTCCTGCGCGCAGGGCGAAAGTGTCAAATCTGCGAGCCAGAATATTTGCGATGTTAGGCGTCAGGCCGCCCTGTTTGCGGGGCATGACGTATAAGGTGTTGCAAAAAAGCGCGGTAGCGTTTCGGGAAATATCCGAAAGGTTATCGCGTTTTTTTCTTTCGCAAATTTATTTTGGAGGTAAAGCTATGTTGTCTAAAGGGCTGGTCAAGGCGGCAAAGCAGGAGGTGCTGAAGATAGCGCGCAGCCACGGCTATGAAACGGGGACGCCGGAATACGAGCAGATAAGGGACGAGCATATGCGCTTTTATGAACTGGCCGAGACGGCGCTGCGAGAACGGGAGCGCGCTTTTCGCCGGCTGCACATGGACGCGACCGACGAGGAGCTTGTTGGTTACGTGCGGGCGTGGACTGAGCTTTTGGGCCGGGTGCCGAACTCGGCGGAGCTGGTCGGCAGCACGCTGATATTGCCGCGATATAAGAAATGGAACAACTATATTGCCCGGGCCGAGCTGCCCAGGCCGAACCCTGGGCCGAGATATGAGCGCAGGTTCATACTGCGGCGAGAGGTCAGGTATGCGCGATTGATGGACGAAGGTAGAGTTGAAGAAGCCAGAGAGCAATTCAACGATCCAAGGCTGGGCGACTATGCCGCGTGGGAACTGGCTCTGTTGGACGAATCCAATAAAGAGGCGTAAGTTTACAGTTGCTATATAGACGACCGTTAGGTGGTTTGTATATAAAATATTATTTGGAGGTGGTGACAGATCAATAGCGTTTTGTTGCCGCAGCCGACGGTCGCACTGCTGCGGTGAAGACCAAAAAATGTGTGACCAATATTTGATTTGTTGATAGGGACGTAACATCCCGGAAAGGAGCTGGTGTGAACGGAAGCAAAAATGCTTCTGGCTTAACGCACAAAAACTTGACACAGACTGCCGGGCAGCCCCCTGGACCGGCAGCAAGACCAACATGGGGGGAAACAAAAATATTAACATGAAAGGAAGTTATCGTTATGAAAAATATAGGCAAGAAAATTTTAACCATAGTATTGTCGCTGGTTATGGTGCTGTCTTTAGGCACGACCGCATTTGCGGCTGACCATACTGTAAAGGTGAAAATCGAGAACGACAGTGGGGTTTCGTTTACAGCGGACGTCACCACATCAGCCCTGGATACGTATCGTCTTGAGAATGGACATTTGTACACAATTGACGCTAACGTCACCGGCGCGCTTACCGAATATACGGCCGCAGATGCACTTATTGGGGCATATATAATGAATCATAATGACGAAGAACCTAATGATGAATATAAAAGTGCTGCGGATGTTCCCAAAGACGCTATTGATTATGCCTGGTATGAGAATGAGGATGAAGCAGGCAATACGACTTGGGGGCTCTATTTCACGATATATAATAGTCTAGAAAGTGACGATGGGCAATATTATCTTGTCAGCACCCGTGAGGGCGTGGATGAAGAGGGCAAGCCCGTGACCTACTACACCTACTATTGGGAAGGCAGCAGCTGGACGCTCTACATTCAGAAGACAGGGGAGGATAATCCTGTAGAGGCTGATCTTTACTCCAGCGCCTATCCGTTCGACGACATTACTGGTATTGAGTTCAATTACGAAGCGACCAGATCTGAAAACTTTGAGACAACAACAGAGATCACTGGAGCGGAGCCCGCGCCCACAACTCTCGGTAATTAAGAAAGAGAGGAAACAGAAGTATGAGATCCATTAAAACAAGGGTTGCGTCGATATGCTTGTTTTTTGCTTTTCTGCTATCGCTTCCTGGTCTAGTAGCTTATGCTGGAGAAAATGAATTATTGGAGGGCGTGGCATTCGCCACGTCCTCCAATTATATTACAAAAGCTGAGTATTGCAACTCTTCTGGGAAAAAAGCGAGCGATGTGACCATTGACATGACAGGTCCATCAGAATGGAATGTCACAATCCTGGATAGTATACAATCATCTAATTACATTAAAAACCTCTATCTTTCTGGCGACCCCGACAAATCTGTTACTTTATATTCAAAATACTCTACTTCTGATATGGAACCAGTTCAGATTTTGGGGTCCGAGTCCACAACTATGATGGAGTTCGTTACGAATATATCTTTGTCAGAAAGTGGGAGCAAATTTGCGAATTTTGTTAACGATAAATTGGCTGATGGAACAACACGCCTAAACAATTTGCTTAACAAATCACCATCAGATAATCAATTTGGACCATTATATTATTACGTGGTTGTTGGTACCGATTGGAAAGACGAAAATAAAAAATTTGATAATGTGGATCAAGTGATTCGTGTGACCAATCGCAGACAATTAACACTGGGGGATTTGCGGGTATCAAAAGATGACTCTGGCCTTACGTTGGCTAATGGCTTCAAATCCAACAAATACAACTATGACGTTGTGCTGCCAGATTCTGACAATGAAGTTGTTACATTGACTGCAACGCCAACGACAAACCATAGAAGAATCGGTGTATCTTTCTCAAGCGGGGGCGAAACGCTTAGTGGGGACAAAACGCAAGGGGCTACTTTTAAGATAAGCGATTTAGGGAAAAACAGCTATGGTCATCCATATGTATCTGTGCAGGTGTATGCCATTGGCGCGGATACAGCTGATCCGTATACAATCAGTGAAGATGCCGTTCCTTCTACATATACCATTCAGTTCTTGGATAATGATGTAGAAGTACCTGAGGTGAGCATTGTTGGACATCAAGCCCGTATTATTAATACGGGCAGCAGCGAAACTCTGGAAGTAACTGTCAAAAATAAACAAGACGGCGAGGATGACCAATATACTTATCAATGGTACAGCCGATCGGGGGATCGGTTGAAAAATGTTTCGATTGACCAACCTGAGACTTGGATGAATCAATTCGGTAATGGTAATTATACCTACGAGAAGGGGTCTCCTATCTCCGGCGCTACAAGGCCTACATATCAGCTGGACACTCAAGAAAGGCCCGCATCGGTTTACTATTATTGGTGCGATGTCACTAAAAAAATAGAAGGGACAGAATACACAACTCATAGCGATCCATTTGGCGTTGTTATTTTGTCCACTTATGCAAATAAAGCGGTCATTGATCGGCAGCCGACAGATATTACTGTTGCACAAAACGCACAAAATGTTTATTTTACGCTGCATGTTGCTCCTGTGGAATATGGCGGCAAAGTAACCGTAAAGTGGTATCGTGTTGAAACGGATGGTTCAACCACGGAAATAGAGGCCAAAGATCATTTTGAAGGCGGCTACGGTTACGCATTTAGGAGCGATGACTTACCTACGGACGAGATAGGCACATTTGAATATTACTGTGTCGTGACCAACACGGTCACAGAGGATAACGTATCACCACCACGAACTTACACCGCGCAGACGGAAAGTGATCATGTTAAACTGACGGTTCAGTATATCCCAGGCGCGGAGAAGCTGAAAGGTTCCGGCACGGTCGATGATCCGTATCAGATCAGTACGATAGAAGATCTGAAGACCGTCAAGAGTATCGTCGAATCAGGGTATACGCTTGAGGGAACGTATCTCAAACTGATGAACGACCTGACCCTGCCCGCCGACTGGGACCCCATCGGCGCGCTCAAGCCGGGAACAACGTCTCCCTTAAACGGCAAAAATGTTAATCCCTTCAGCGGCACTTTTGACGGCGACAAACACACATTGACCATCGAACCAGGCGGTAAGGGCATTTTCAATTACGTCCGCAAGGCGGAAATCAAAAATCTCAAGGTATACGGCGAAAAAATCAGCGGAAGTGCGCTGATCAGCGGCAGTTTTACTGATTACGGCGTTACCGGTCAGTATGATATGCACGCCAACCCCTGGAGGGTGAAAATCGACCATGTAACACTGGTGTCCGGCTCTAAAACCAGCAGCGCAGGTTTCCTGTTTGGCGGCGGCTCCGGCATCAATACCGTCTGGATCACCAATTCCACCGTGGAAGAAGGCTGCACTGTTGGCGGCGCATCGTTTATCTATGACCTGAATGGGTATATCTTAAACTGCACCAGCAAGGCTGATGTGACCCCCGCATACTTTGGTGCTGGCGGTCTGGCAGGCTGCAAGGGTCAAACTATGGGCGCGTGCAATATCCAGAACAGTTCCTTTGAGGGGACCATCGTTTCCAATGGTTACGCGGGCGGCATCATCGGTTCCGGCTACGGGGCAAGAGGTTACCGCGAAGGAGATCAATCCGCCCCCAATACCCCGGTGGTGACGGTGAACAACTGCTATGTCCACGCGGATATCACCGGCACACAGATGGTGGGCGGCATCATCGGCGGCGAGCCCGCTGTTCTCCAGTGCTGGGGCAATGGCGAGGGAACTATCTCCAACAACGTGTTTGTGGGCAATATCCACGCCACCGACCCGTGCGACGCGGGCGGCATCATCGGCTATATTCGTGGCTTTGACCAGTATCAGTTCCTCCACGACAATTACTATGTGGCTGACTGCGGCGTCGATTCCGGCATCGGTTATATTGGCACGCTGCTGTATGCCGTGGAGTCCGCGAAGCCTGCTACCATGCCGGGCACTAATTTCCAGTTGGACAACAAATACGGTTTTACTGAGCAACCCAAGTTTGAGGAATACTGCAAAGCGGTTCCAAGAGAGAACTTGAACGACCTTGTGGATACACTGAACAACGCCACCAAGAGCTTCAAGAATTGGGTGGCAAGCGACATGGGCCCGGTATTCGGTGAGGCTGTTGTTCCCTACGAGCTGACCATCAGGGGCGACTATAAAACCGAGTATGTCATCGGAGATGAGCTTGATCTTAGCGGTGCTGTTATCACAGCGACCATGACCGACGGCACCACGAAGTCGGTAGACTGGCAAAAACTGACGATAGAGGGCTATGACAAGAATGCCAGAGGTGTGCAGAAGGTAACTTTGGGATATGGCGGGGCGTTCTGTGAAATCACAGTCACGGTTCTGAAACCAACCACAAATACCGACGCTGATAAAATCAATGTGACCTTCACCCTTATGGGCGACACGCCTCATGGTAAAAATGGCAGCGTCCACACGCTGCAAAAAGGCGGCTTGCAGACCTGGATCCCTCGCAAGACGTATACAGTTGGTTTGAATGCTACCGTTTTGGACGTATTTGAACAGGCGTTACGCACGGCCGGCATGACTTGGGAAAATCCCTCAGGCAACTATATAGAATCTATTACGAGAAACGGCATGAAGCTTGCAGAGATGGATAATGGCAACCTCAGCGGCTGGATGTATACGTTGAACGGCCACCATTCTGATCTGGGCGTCAGCGAACAGTACTTGGATAACGGCGACGTTATCATCTTCCATTACACCGACGACTATACGTTGGAAGAAGGCTCTGAACAGTGGGCCGGCAGCGGGCCTGTTGTTAAGCCGGAAGCGGAAGGGCCTACCCTGGAGCCTACCGTTAAGCCCGACGTTAACGGCGAGGCTACGGCCAAGATTGAGCCGGATACAATGAATGACGCTATTGCCGATGCCAAACAGTCAGGTGCGGGAGAAATCGTTATCGCTCCGCAGGTCGACGGTGAGGCGGACAAGGTAACTGTCGAATTGGAAAAATCCAGCGTTGATACTTTGAGCAAGCAGACAAATGCGGATCTGACCGTTAAAACGGATGCTGCAAACGTGACGATCCCACAGAAGAGCCTTGACGGCATTGCTGAGGGCAATGGCAGCAAGGTCAGCGTAACGGTAGAAACAAAGGACAACGGCCATACCGGCATCGAAGTCGCGGTAGACGGTAAGGCGATAAGCTCTCTGAAGGACGGCCTAAAACTCGATGTTCCGGCAGCTAAAGACGGCAACGTGCTGGTCATCGTCGATGCGAGTGGGAATGAGACCATCGTCAAGAAATCTATCGTAGAAAATGGCCGCATCGAAGCTCTGTTGGACGGTTCCTGCACCGTTAAAGTCATAGATAACAGCAAGAGCTTTACCGATGTGACTAAGAACAACTGGTTTGCCGATGCCGTAGCGTTTGCTTCCAGCCATGAGCTGTTTGCCGGCACCAGCAACACAGAATTTTCTCCGAACAGTCCGATGACGCGAGGTATGCTGGCAACGGCGCTGTGGCGTTTAGAGGACGGAGAAGAACTGGCTAGTTCGGACACGTTTGCAGACGTAGCCAAGGATAGTTGGTATGAGGACGGTATCGTTTGGGCAAACGAACATGGTATCGTGACTGGCTATGGCGATAATTTGTTTGGGCCTAACGATAATATTACCCGTGAGCAGTTGGCTGCAATGCTTTGGCGATATGCTGATGAACTGGGCCTTGACATCACTTCGTCCGGCGATCTTAACAAGTTTGCCGATGGAGGCAACGTGTCCGCTTATGCTGTTGATGCAGTAAAGTGGGCTGTTGATAATGGGTTGCTGCAAGGCAAAGGTTCTGGCGTGCTTGATCCGAAAGGTAATGCGACTCGTGCCGAAGTTGCTACAATAATGCAGCGTATGGTCGGTATGATCGTCAAATAACATGACTGTCTGATAGCACGGAAAAATTATGGAGAGCAGAGACGATCCTCTGCTCTCCTTCTTTATTTTGCAAACTTACAATTTGCAATTTGCCGTTCATGCCGTTCTTACTCTTCTTTCGGCGGCTGCTTGGCGACGGCCAGATAAATATAAGCGTCGCGGCCGTGATAAAGCTCAAAATCTATGTGGTCGTCCGGCGTGGAGTATGCCTCGTTGCCCGGCAGCCACTCGTTGAAAATATATTTCCACGTGCGTCGCACGTTTTCGTTCAGCAGAGTCATATTGCCGTTGCCGGGCGGCACCCGGAACACGGCGTATTCCGCCGCCGCCACCTGCAGTATCTCCAGCCCCGCCGGCACGAACGAGGTGTCCTCCACCACCGGGCCGAAGAAATAGAAAAACGCGCCGGTCTCGCGGTTCGGCTGGATCCAGGCGCCGATCTCCGCGGCGTCCGGCCCGGCAAGTTTGCGGTAATCCTCGCCGCGGACGACGGAGAAATCCTTGTCCAGCCAATAAACGTGGGCGTCCAGCACGTCGAACTCACCCTGCGGCGGCGCCAGCCGGTAGCCTATCGCCGTAAAAGCGTCTTTGGCGATAAACCGCGGCTTCACCCGGAAGCGCTCGTCGCTCATCTCGCGGCGGTATTCCGAGGGCGACATGCCGTAATGCCGCCGGAAAGCCTTGGCAAAGCCGGAAGAGGTGTCGAAGCCGTGCGCCAGCGCCACCTCGATAGAAGTCTCGCCGGCCAGGATATCCCGCGCTGCCAGCGCCAGCTGCCGCCGCCGTAGATAAGTCGCCACCGGCACGCCGGTATAGCTGGAAAACGCGTGGCAGAAGCGGTAAAAGGAATAGGCGGAAAGCTCCGCCAGCTGCTCCACCGTTATCCGCTCGCCCGGCCGCTCGTTGATATAGGCCACGATCTCTTTCATGTCGTATATGCGCTTCATGCCGCTGGTCGATACCTCCCCAAAATGCCTGTTATATAATAATATACCACGGAATTTTGCAGTTTGGGCAAATTTTGGCAGAGTTAGCAAGAATGGAACAACATTTTGCCGCGAATTTTGCTATCATTAGCATTGAGATGATGTGTTTTTTGGAAAGGAGCGAACATTATCATGCGAACTATCTGTTGCAAAACCTGGGCGCTGCTCTTTACGCTGGCACTGCTTTTCGGGCTGGCGCTGCCCGCCGCGGCGGCCGAATATGATCTTGACGCGGCCGTAAAAAGCTCGGCCGCCTATATGCTGCAGGCCGTGCCGGACCCGCAGGTGGGCTCGATCGGCGGGGAGTGGGCGGTGATCGGCCTGGCCCGCAGCGGCTATCCCGTGCCGCAAAGCTATTGGGACAAATATTACGAAACGGTGGCGGCCTACGTCAAAGCGCGCGACGGCGTGCTGCACGAGAAAAAATACACCGAATATTCCCGCGTCATCGTGGCGCTCTCGGCTATCGGCGCAGATCCCTCGAACGTGGCAGGCTATAACCTTTTGACGGCGCTCGGCGACTATGACAAGACGATCTGGCAGGGGCTGAACGGCCCGATCTGGGCCTTGCTTGCGCTGGACAGCGGCAACTACGCCATGCCGAATAACCCGGCGGCCAAAACGCAGGCCACCCGCCAGATGTATATCGACCGCATACTGGAATGTCAGCTCCCGGACGGCGGCTGGAGCCTGTTCGGCGGCACAAAGGCAGCGGCGGCGGCCGGCTCGTCCGACCCGGATATAACCGGCATGGCGCTGCAGGCGCTGGCCAAATACCAGGAGCAGCCGGCTGTGGCCAAGGCAACGGCCGAGGCGCTCGAGTGCATGAGCCGCATGCAGGACTCCTCCGGCGGCTTCTTCAGCTGGGACAGCCTGAATTCCGAAAGCACCGACCAAATGCTGCTGGCGCTCTGCGAGCTGGGTATCCCGCTGGACGACCCGCGCTTCGTGAAGGAGGGCCACACGCTGCTGGACGCTATTTTCTCTCTGAGGCAGGCGGACGGCAGCTTTTTGCACGTTAAGGCCGGCGCGGGTTCTAACCAAATGGCGAGCGAACAGGGGCTTATCGCTCTGGCCGCGGCTAAGCGCGCGAGCGGCATGCAAAACGGCGTTTACCGTATGGACGACGGCAATATCCATATTTCCGCCGGGGCAAGCAGCGCGCCAAAGCCGCAAAACGACGATACGGCCAAGCTGCCCGGCACGACTTTCTCGGATATAACCGCGCACGCCAACCGCCCGGCGATAGAGGCGCTGGCGTCCAGAGGCATTATTACCGGCATGGCGGACGGCCTTTTCCACCCCGACGACACGATGACCCGCGCCCAATTTGCCGCGATCGTGGTCAGGGGGCTGGGCTTAGACGCCGCAGCGCCGCAGGCGGGTACGGGGTTTGACGACGTGGCGGCAAACGCCTGGTATGCCGGGTATATCGCCGCTGCCTCCGACGCGGCCATAATCACCGGGCGCGGCAACGGCCTTTTTGACCCCGACGGCACTATCACCCGCCAGGAGGCCGCCGTTATGGTCGCCCGGGCCGCCGCTATCTGCGGGCTTGATACCGAGCTTGACGCCGCCGCCGTGCGCGACGTGCTGGCGCAGTTTGCGGATTACGTGCAAACGGCCGCCTGGGCCAGAGAGAGCCTGGCCTTCTGCTATCAGACGGGTATTCTGGACGACGCCGCTCTGACGATAAACGGCGGCGCGGCCATAACGCGCGGCGAGATCGCCCAAATGCTCTATAATCTGTTGACCAAAGCTGACCGGCTATAAAGGAGATATACCTATGTGGCGGCAAAATAACAAATGGCATATCATCGTCCCGCTGCTCGTTATCGCGGTGCTGGCCGGGGCTTTCTGGTACGGCGGCAGCTCGCCCGGATTGCAGGGCTGGACGGTGAGCGACAACAATAAAACGGAGCAGCCGGCCGCCCCGGCCGATACCACGCCAGAAGCTGACGAACAGCCGAACGAAACGGCCGCGCCGGGCGATACCGACGAACCGACGCCTGGGGACGCCGCTCTCGCCGACGGCCAAACGGAGCAAACTCCGCCTGCCGTTCCCGTCGGTGCTGGCGAGCTTTCCGCCGACGCTAAAGTGGCGCTGGCGCAGGAGATCGCCGGCCAGGCGACTGCGGCCGCACCCCAGGGCGACGCGGCTTATTCGGCGGCGCAGGGCATGGAGATAGACCCGGAGACCGGCAAGGATAAATACAACACCGACCCTGTGCCGGACGGCAAACCCCTGCCTGTGGAGCCGCAGGACGCGGCGATATCCGACGTGGCGCACACCTGCACCATTTCGATCTCCTGCGCCAACATACTTGACCATATGGATTGGCTGGATTCGGCCAAGATCGATTTAGTGCCGGCGGACGGCTGGATATTGCCGCCGCTGGAGGTCACGTTCTACGAGGGCGAGAGCGTGTTCAACGTGCTGCAGCGAACCTGCAAGCAGCAGGGCATACACCTGGAATTCATGAACACGCCGATGTATAACTCCGCCTACATCGAAGGCATCAACAATCTGTACGAGTTCGATTGCGGCGAGCTTTCCGGCTGGATGTATAAGGTGAACGACTGGGCGCCCAACTACGGCTGCTCGCGCTATCAGCTGCAGGCAGGCGACGTTATCTGCTGGGAATATACCTGCGATCTGGGCCGCGACGTGAACGGATATACGATCACCGGCGCGTGAAGCGCCGCAAGGAGGTATGTCTTATCCAAAACCGAGACGCTTTTTCCGCCTGCCATCCTCTGGTGAATTTTCTCTATTTTGCGCTGGTGCTGGTATTCGCCATGTTTTTAATGCACCCGGCGAGCCTGGCGATATCGCTTGTCGCCGCCGCGGCCTATAACGTATATCTGAACGGGCGGCGGGCGCTGCGCTTTCAGCTGGCCTTTCTGCTGCCTATGCTGTTTTTGGCCGCCGTGGTGAACCCCGCCTTCAACCATGCAGGTGCGACGCTGCTGGCCTATCTGCCTTCCGGCAATCCGCTGACGCTGGAGAGCATATTATACGGTATCGCCGCCGCCGTCATGCTGGCCGCCGTGATACTGTGGTTTGCCTGCTATACGGCCGTCATGACCTCGGATAAGTTCGTTTATCTTTTCGGCCGGGTGATACCGGGGCTTTCTCTGGTGCTTTCCATGACGCTGCGTTTTATCCCGAAATTTAAGGCGCAGCTGGATATCGTGACGGAGGCGCAGCGCTGTATCGGGCGCGATGTTTCTAACGGGTCGCTGTTCCGGCGCTTAAAAACGGCCGTCACCATACTGTCCATTCTGGTGACCTGGGCGCTGGAAAATGCGATCGAGACGGCCGACAGCATGAAGAGCCGGGGCTACGGGCTGCCCGGCCGTTCGGCCTTTTCCATTTATCGTCTTGACGAGCGCGACCGGGCGCTGCTGGCTTGGCTCGGCTTCTGCAGCTTCTATATCTTTTCCGGCTGGCTGGCCGGAGGGCTGGGCTGGCAATATTTCCCCACTGTGCGGGGCGCGGCCGTCTCCGCGCTTTCCGTCAGCTTTCAGCTGGTCTATCTGGCGCTATGTCTGACGCCGCTGCTGCTCGATCTTTACGCTGACCGCGTCTGGCGGCGCATGCAGGCGGGAGGCGCGTTATGATACAGAGCTTCAATCTGCCGCTGGCCGCGTCGATAGTCGCGCAATACGGCGGCTGGCCTGGCCTGCAGCGAGAACTGGCGCGGCTTGGCGTCGACGGCATAGAGGGTATTTGGAGCGGCGAACCGCTGCCGCCAGATCTCCCGCCGGGGCTGCTTACCGGCTATCATCTGACCTTTTATACCGATTGGTATGATCTCTATCGCGGCAACAAAGCCGCGCTCTGCGAGAAATTCGGCAGCGTGGCGGCGGCGGAAGCGTTTTACGGCGGCGGGCCGGCGGCGCTCGTCCGGCGTTATCGCGAGGACTTGGCGCGGGCGCGGCGGCTGAACGCCCGCTACGTGGTGTTCCACGTTTCCGACGCTTCTTTTGAGGAGAGCTACACGTATCGCTGGCAGCATACGGACGCAGAGATCGTCGACGCGGCGGTCGAAATTATCAACGAGCTGCTGCAGGGCGTGCCGCCGGAGTTTGATTTTCTGGTGGAGAACCAATGGTGGCCCGGCTTCTCGTTCACCGACCCGGCGCTTACGGCCCGCCTGCTGGACGCGATCAAATACCCGCAAAAGGGCATTATGCTTGATACCGGGCATCTGCTGAACTGCGAGCCGGCGCTCAGCGACCAGCGCGCGGGCGCGGCGTATATCCGCAAAATGCTGGTCCGCCACGGTTCGCTCTGCCGCTACATCAAGGGCGTGCATTTGCACCAGGGCTTCAGCGGCGACTACGTCCGCCGGCATATCGGCGTTGTGCCGGCCGCGCTGGCGGAGCTGGACTATATCGGGCAGTTCAGCTTCACCTACGCGCACGTGCAGCAAATTGACCGCCACCGGCCCTGGACCGACCCGGTCATCGCGCCGCTGCTGGCCGAGCTGGCGCCGCTTTATCTGACGCATGAGCTGGCCGGGGAGACGGAGGCGGCGCGGCTGGCGGCGCTGGAGCTACAATGCCGGACTTTGCAGCAAGGAGGACTGTTTTGTGACCCAAACGCCGCTTCTTCAAATAGATAAACTGACGTTTTATTACCCGGAGAGCCCCAGGCCGGCGCTGCGGGATATCGACCTGACGGTGCAGCCGGGCGCGTTCCTGATACTCTGCGGCCCCTCCGGCTGCGGCAAAAGCACGCTGCTGCGGCAGCTGAAATCTGTTCTGGCGCCGCACGGGCTGAAAAGCGGCGAGATATTCTTTCGCGGCCGCCCGCTGGCGGAGCTTGACCAACGGGAGCAGAGCGCCCGCATCGGCTTCGTGCAGCAAAGCCCGGAAAATCAGCTCGTCACCGACAAGGTGTGGCACGAGCTGGCTTTCGGGCTGGAGAGCCTCGGCCTGGATACGCCCACCATTCGGCGGCGGGTGGCGGAAATGGCGTCTTTTTTCGGCATCGAGGGTTGGTTTTATAAAAACGTCGTCGAGCTTTCCGGCGGGCAGAAGCAGCTGCTGAACCTGGCCTCCGTCATGGCTATGCAGCCGGACGTGCTGATATTGGACGAGCCGACCTCGCAGCTTGACCCTATCGCCGCGGCGGATTTTTTGGCGACGCTGGGGCGTATCAACCGGGAGCTTGGCACGACCGTGCTGCTGACCGAACACCGGCTGGAGGAGGCCTTCCCGCTGGCCACGGCTATCGCCGTTATGGACGAGGGCACGATCATCTGCACCGGCTCGGCGGCCGAAGTCGGCCAAAAGCTGCGCGAAAGCGGCCATTCTATGTTTCTGGCTATGCCGACCGCTATGCGGGTGTGGGCATCGGTGGAAAGCGCCGCCTCTTGCCCCGTGACGGTGCGCGAGGGGCGCGACTGGCTGCAGGCCTGGGCCGCCGAACATGAGCTGCGGCCGCTGCCGCCTGCGCCGTTATATCCGACAAGCGAGGAGACCGTCGTCGCGGCCGAGGGATTATGGTTCAAATACAGCAAGGACGGGCCGGACGTGGTGCGCGGGCTTTCTCTATCCGTCAAAAAGGGCGAGTTTTTGGCGCTTTTGGGCGGTAACGGCACGGGCAAGACCACCTCGCTGAAGCTGTTGGCCGGCCTCGTCAAACCATACCGCGGGCAGGTACGGCTAAACGGCTCGATCGGCGTGCTGCCGCAGAACCCGCAGACGCTGTTCGTTAAAAAGACCGTGCGCGAGGACCTTTTTGAGATCTTCCGCGGCAGCGGGCAAGACCACGGCCTGCAGGAAGCAAAGGTCGCGCGCGTGACGGCGCTCTGCCGCCTCGCCGATCTGCTTGACCGCCACCCATACGACCTCTCCGGCGGCGAACAGCAGCGGGCGGCGCTGGCCAAGGTGCTGCTGCTGGCCCCGGATATCCTGCTGCTGGACGAGCCCACCAAAGGGCTGGACAGCGAATTCAAAGAAACTTTTGCCGGGATACTGGCGGAGCTGCTCAAAACGGGCGTGGCCATACTCATGGTGAGCCATGACGTTGAGTTCTGCGCCAAATACGCCCACCGCTGCGCCCTGTTCTTCGACGGCGCTATCGTTACGGCTGACGCGCCGCGGGAATTCTTCTCCGGCAACAGCTTTTATACCACCTCGGCCAACCGTATGGCCCGGAACCTTGCCCCGAAAGCGGTGACGCCGGAGGATATCATAGCAGTTTGCGGCGGCCGGCTGCCCGCCCCGCCGGAGCTGCCCACGGATATCCCGCCTTTGCCCGAGCCGGCCGAGACGAGCGCGGACGCCAAGCCGCCCCGGCTGCCCTGGTGGCGCAAGCTGCTGGCTGCCGTGTCCGGCCTGACCGTCTTGGCGCTCTTCCTGCAAACTCTGGGCGTGACCGACCTTTCCGCCCTGGCGGGTAAAGGCGGCCTGACGCCGCTGGCGCTTTCGCAAATGCAGCTATACGCCGTACTGCTCGGCGCGATGTTCGTTTTCGCGTTCTCAGTCTCGCGCCGCGCCGTGCGGCCGGATTATCTGCTGCAAACGCCGCAGGCAAAGCGTCGTCTGACCAAGCGCACTGTTCTGTCTGCGGCGCTGATATTGCTGCTGCTGCCGCTGACGCTGTTTGTGGGCATTTATTATCTGGGCGGCCGCAAATATTATTTTATCTCGCTGCTGCTGCTGTTGGAAGCGATGCTGCCGTTCTTCATGGTGTTTGAAGGCCGCAAGCCGCAGGCCAGAGAGCTGGTGGTCATCGCGGTGCTTTGCGCGCTGGCCGTGGCCAGCCGGGCGGCTTTCTTCATGCTGCCGAATTTCAAGCCGATCATCGCGCTGACGATAATCTCCGGCGTGGCGTTTGGCGGCGAGACCGGCTTTCTAGTGGGCGCGATGACGATGCTGGCCTCCAACGTCCTCTTCTCGCAAGGGCCGTGGACGCCCTGGCAGATGTTCGCTATGGGCATGATCGGTTTTCTGGCCGGGGTGCTGTTCCGCAAGGGCTGGCTGCGCCGCGGGCGCCTTTCCCTTTGCATTTTCGGCGCGATCTGTTCGGTCGTCATCTACGGCGGCATCATGAACCCGGCCTCCGCGCTGCTTTTTGCGCAGGAGATCAACTGGCCGACCATATTGACCTATTATATCACCGGCTTTCCGATGGACTGCGTGCAGGCGGCGGCGACCTGGCTCTTTCTCTGGTTCGGCGCTGAACCGATGCTGGAGAAGCTGGACCGCATCAAAGTGAAGTACGGCTTGGTGGAGTGAACGGCCTTTTTAGAAGTTAATAGCCTTTTACAACAGAAAAGAGATACTTGCTTATTAAAAGCAAGTATCTCTTTTTGCACTCATGTTTGGCAGCTGCCCAATTACAGTATTGTTTTGAACTTGTATTATGGAAAAGCCGCTATATCGAGATAGATAGAGATTTTTCCGCAAGCATCGTAAAGCGGAACGCGAACGGAAGAGAAGGACAGGCCGCAAAAGCCTGTATTTATAGGAGTTTGCAGCTGCAAAACAAGGGTGGGCGATGTTCCTGATCCTACCCGTGCAAAACGGGGCGTCTAATCGTCCACAAAAGATGCTACGACAAAATAGTGGGCCTACGAGGCCGTCTCAATTTCTCGCAAAATTTGTTAAACTTAAATCAGTTGGACAAGCCGTTTCAAAAAATCAAAAATTTTTTGAAATATTTTTGATTCATGGCTACGGATCGGCCTTTCTCACCGGCTACCTATTAGGGGGATAACTTTTGAAGTCATCATCATTCGAGAAAAGATATGGCCCGAACAAATTGTCCTGGTTTTTCAGGTAAACCCGGACAAGCTGACCATAAAAATCTGTCAGATATTTGCTAAACTTAAATCACCGGGCAAGTGAAAAGTAGTGCGGGCCAAAATAGCCCCACCATTCCAAGAATATTCCCATAGTGTCCAATTTTAGTTTACCACTACATTATATATTTTGAAGGGAAGGAGGAGTGATGCCTTGGGGAGAAGAAAGAAGCTGGTCAATAACACAAACATTCCGCAGCATGAGATCGAAAAGATCGCGCGATGTCTATTGCCGGATATCTATGCTTACTATGAGAGCGAAGAAGGGCAACGAGAATTTGCAGAGTGGCAAGCGCAGCAGGAAAAGCTCAATAAAAAAGACAAGACTACTTAACTAGAGAAAGTGGTGCGGATCAAAATAGCCCCACCACTTTCTCTAGTTAAAATTTCAAACAGTCTTAATTTACTTTTTGGTCTTAGATTTTCGCGGCCCACGTGGTTTAGATTCCGGGCGTTTAACAATCCCATTGCGGAAATAAGTTTTCTCGTATGGCTCAAATAAAACCAACAATCCGAACCCATCTCCCACAGGAAACGGGTTCGGATTTTGTTGGTCTGGTGC
>CANQSW010000016.1 GCA_947626615.1 uncultured Peptococcaceae bacterium
CCAAGCTGCCGTTGGTGGTGAAGCTCTCGCCCAACGTGACGGATATCTGCGAGATCGCGCGGGCGGTGGAGGCGGCCGGGGCGGACGCGGTATCGCTCGTCAACACGTTTTTAGCCATGGTCATCGACGTGAAGCGCCGCAAACCGCTGCTCGGCAACGTGACGGGCGGGCTCTCCGGCCCGGCGATACGCCCGATCGCGGTGCGCATGGTCTATCAGGTGGCCCAGGCGGTGCGGATACCGATCATCGGCATGGGCGGCATAACCTGCGCCGAAGACGCGCTGCAATTCATGCTGGCCGGGGCGAACGCGGTGGCGGTGGGCGCGGCCACGATGAGCGACCCTCTGGCACCCCTGCAGATAATCGACGGCCTGCAGCTCTGGCTGGAGCGCGAGGGTGTAGCGGATATCAACGAGATCATCGGAGCGGCGCTGCCGGGCGGCAAAAGATAAGCTAGATTGTACGTGAAAAAAAACATTAAAACGCTGTGGCACAATCGCCCTTTCCGAGGTATTTACTTATGAGGGACAAATTATGCCGAATTATCGGGAGGGATCGAGCATGAAAAGAAAAATTTTCTGTCTGCTTAGCGCGCTGCTGCTCCTGTTGGGGCTGGCTCTGCCGGCCTGGGCGGCGGAGCAGATACCCATTATCGCCAAAGACAGCAGCTTGGGCGAGATCGCCTACGGGCTGAATATCGACGGCAGCGTTTACGTGCCGTTGCGTTCGCTGTTTGAGCTGACGCAGGCCGAGGTAGACTGGCGGCCGGCCGACCGGCTGATCACGATAAAGCGGGTGGACGGCGCGGTGTTGACCATGCGCCCCGGCGATAAGCAGGCCAAGCTCAGCCACCTGGGCGAAGCAAGGCTGCTGGAGATGCCGGCCGCCGCGCGGCTGTTGAACGGGACGACGTATGTGCCTATCCGCTTTGCGGCGGAAAATTTGCTCTGCGCGGTGGAGTGGGACGCCGCCGCCAAAGAGGTGCTGCTGCAGAAGCGCTTCGTCACGGCCCCATATGAGCCGACCCACAAGCGCTATACGCTGGATCTTGGCGCGGGCAAGCTCTATGAGCTGAACGCGGCGGGCGAAGCCCGTCTGCTGGGGCAGCCGCAGGACGCTGCGACCGTTTTGTTGGACGATTACGACCCTGGCTGGGAGTGTCTTTCCGCAGAAATCGAAAACGTGTGGGAGACGCTGGAGGGCTGCGTGGCACTGAAGTGGAGATTTAGCTTCCGCGATTCGCAGGTGTGGACGCGCTGGCATCTTTTGCTGACGCCCGACGGGCAAAATAACCGTTCGGCGATCTTTAAGGGCTTCTATACGGAGGGCGAGGAGTTTTTGCTCTGCGCCGACGACGCGAACATCTGGTGGCCGGAGCAGGAGCGCGTTTTGCAGCTGGATAATAAGACCGGGGCGGTCTTGGCCAGCTATGATTACGCCCAGCTTTTGGCCGCGCTGCCGCAGGCGCACAACTTTGCTTTTTCCTTCTGCGACGGCGAATATATGCTGCTCAGTTATCAGCAGGAGGAGCATTTGTGGGCCGATCTGCCGGTGCTGGTGGATCTCAAAACGGGCGAGGTGACTGATCTTTTCACGGAGCTTATCCCGGCAGAGGAACGCGCCGGCTTTCGTGATGATCTCACCGGCGGCAGCAGCGCGCTGCTGTTCACCAAAGCCGCGGACGGCGTGCTTTACTTCGATTATATCAAGTTTGTGCCGCCGACGTGGCAGGGCGAGCATAATGAGATAACGTATCGCTATAAATAGCGCCGGGGAGGCGTTTGGTCATGTTCGGCAAAAGAAATGTGACGGCGTTTTTGGCGGCGCTGCTGCTTCTGCTTGGGCTGGCTCTGCCGGCCCGGGCGGCGGACGCTTATCCCGTGAGCATAGCGGGCGCGGCAGAGGCGCTTAACGCCGTGAACCGCGACGGCGTGACGTATCTGCCCCTGCGGCAGCTGTTCGAGAGCTGCGGGGCCACGGTGCAATGGGACGCGGCCACGCGGACGATAACCTCGCGGCGGTTGGACGGGGCGGAGCTAAAGCTGGACATGCGGCAAAACACGGCGGAGCTGACGGCGCAGGGGCAGACCGCAAAGCTGGCTATGCCGCAAAAAGGCTATATCTCCGCCGGCGTGACGTATCTGCCGCTGCGCTTCGTGGCCGAATCGCTCGGCTGCGTGGTGGAGTGGAAACGCGACTGGATACGCATATTCCCCGGCCTGGTCAAGATCAGCGACGCGGCGGGGCAGGTCTACGTTTTGGATCAGCTGAACGGGCGCTTTTACCGTGGCTGCTACCAGCAGGCCGAGTATATCGGCGAGAGCGGCTTTGCCTGGGAGCAGATCGCGGCGCATTGGCAGGGCGAGATGTTCAGCCCGCCGCAATGGCAGCTGGACCGCACGCCCGGCGGCTATATGCTCTGGGCGAAATACCCCACCGACGGCGCGATATTGCACGATTGCGATTTCACCTCTTATCTCAACGCGGCCACCGGCAAGTATTATTGCTGCTATTACAGGGACGACTGGCCGGGCTTTCTGACGGCGGACGGCACTATCTGGCTGGAGACTAACGCCGACGAGGAATGGCGGATCTGGCAGATCGACGACGCCAGCGGCGCGGTGCGGCGTTCCTTTAACAGCGAAGAATTATGCCGCGGTTATGCGCCGGATATTTCGTTCAACGATTTTTGCTTCGCCGACGACGAGTGGATATTGCTCCGCTATCACCAGGGAGACGCCTATTTCTGCCGCCAGCCGCTGCTGTATAACTATCGGACGGGCGAGTACGTGGACTTGCTGCCCAAGCTGCTGCCGGCCGACCAGATCGAGAAGTTCAAATTCAACGCCCTCGATCAGGTCGACGCTATGAATTTTGACCACGCGGCGGAAGGCAAGCTGTACTTCACCTATGTTCAATTCCGTGATGAGCAAACGCTGGTCTACCAATACCGCGATTGAGTTTGGCCGTTTATAAGCAAAAATAATACGGTGCAGAGCCTTTTTCGGCCTTGCACCGTATGTTTTTATGTACGCAGGTTTTAAGCGGCTCAGACCGCGCAGAAATACGGCCAGAAGCGCATAAACGCCCAGCCGATGACAGATATCGCCAGTATCGTGGCCACGGTCTGTTTTAAGCCGTGGCGGAACAGAAAGGCCGGAGAGAGGCCGTAGCCTATCGGTATGGCGCGGATCGAGGTGGGCAGCATATAAGCCGCGTTGAAGGCGGCGGCGGATATGTAGATATATGGTATCGGGTCCAGCCCCGCGCCCTGCGTCACGCTGATGACGATAGGCAGGGCTATGGCCGCGGCGGCGGTGTTGCTGGCGGTCTCGGCCAGCATAACGGTGAACGCCGTAAACACCAAAATGGTGAAGAAGCCGCCGGTCAGATTAAGACCGGAGACGAGGCCCGCTATCGCGACGGCCGCGCCGGTGTCGGTGATGATAGCGCCCAGCGCCGTGCCGCCCGCAAAAATGAAGAGCAGCCCCCAAAGCACGCCCTGCTCGGCCTCCTTCCAGCCCAGCAGGCTGGCGCGGCCGGTTTGGACGGAGGGGAGAATAACGACCAGCAGCCCCAGCAGCAGGAATACGTAGGCGGGCTTCAGGCCGGGCAGCCAGGCCGCGTATACCGGGCGCAGAAACGCCAGCACCGTGGCCAGGCAGAACATCAGGAGGCCGACCTTTTCGTCGCGGTTCATCGGCGGCAGCTTGGCGTATTCCGTCAGGAAGAAATCGCGGCTGCCGGGCAGCGTCTTTTTATCCAGCTTGATAGAAAAGACCAAAACGAGGTTCAGCAGGCAGATCAGCGCCAGCAGCGGCAGCAGGTGCAGCGTCCAGGCGGCGTAGGCGTATTCCTGCCCCGTCAGCTGCTCGAAATAATCCACCGCCACCAGATTCATCGCGCCGCCCAGCGGCGTGCCTAGGCCGCCGATGCCGCTGCCCCAGACTATGGCCGCCATGATCACGGCCGCGATGCGGCTGGCGGGGATATCCGTCTCGCCGACGAATTTCAGCATGGAAACGGCGATAGGCGTCATCACGGCGCAGACCACCGCGTTGGGCAGAAAAGCGGAAAGCAGCGTGGCCAGCAGAAACCAGACGATGATCTGCTGGCGGATATTCGGGCCGATGACGCACAGCGCCCGCATGGCCAGGCGCTTGTCCAGCCCGCATTTTTCCCACGAGAGCGAAAGCAGGTCGGCCCCCAGCAGCAGAATGGTGATCTCGCTGAAATATTTGCCGGTGACGGTATCCATCGGCACCAAGTCCAAAAAGGCGTTGACGATGATGGGCAGAAAGGCCGTCACGGCCACCGGCACGGGCAGCAGCACCCACCAGACGCACATCCAGAGCAGCAGCCCCACCGCCGCCCGAACTTGAAACGCAAAGCCGGGCAAAAGCGCCAGAGAGAGCGCAAAAAGCAGCGGGCCAAGCGCCAGCGCAAACAGTTTTTTGGTCGCCGCGGCGTTTTTCGACATAGGGCATTACCTTCTTTCTTCGGGCGGGGCGGTTCGCGCCGCCGTCTGCTTATAATATAACGCTTTCGGGCGGATTTCGCAAGTTTTTTGCGGGGCGAGCGGCGCTATCCGGCGGCGGCGGAAGAAAAATTTGCGAAATCCGCCGGCCTTGGCGCAGATAGCGCGGAAAAATTGCCGCGGCTGATTGACAAGCGCGAGATTTTGCATTAAAATAAAGGTGAAAAAAGCTCGGGGTCACCCCGGGGCGAAGTCTAGCTTGGATTAGGCAAAAAACAGATAAAATTTTATGGAGGAAGAAAAATGGCAAAACAGAAATTTGAACGCACGAAGCCGCACGTAAACATCGGCACGATCGGCCACGTCGATCATGGCAAGACGACGCTTACCGCGGCGATCACCCGCTGCCTGGCCACCGCCGGCGGCGCCGAGGCCAAGGCTTATGACCAGATCGACTCGGCCCCGGAAGAAAAAGCCCGTGGTATCACGATCAACACCGCGCACGTGGAATACGAGACGGCCACCCGTCACTACGCCCACGTCGACTGCCCCGGACACGCCGACTACGTGAAGAACATGATCACCGGCGCGGCTCAGATGGACGGCGCTATCCTGGTGGTATCCGCGGCCGACGGCCCGATGCCCCAGACCAGAGAGCACATTCTGCTCTCCCGTCAGGTCGGCGTACCCTACATCGTGGTATTCCTGAACAAGGCCGACCAGGTGGACGACGACGAGCTGATGGAGCTGGTGGAGATGGAAGTCCGCGAGCTGCTCTCTGAGTATGACTTCCCGGGCGACGATATCCCGATCATCAAAGGTTCGGCTCTGAAGGCTCTGGAATGTGGCTGCGGCAAACGCGACTGCCCGAACTGCGGCCCCGTTTGGGAGCTGATGGACGCGGTAGACGCTTATATTCCGACGCCGGAGCGCGACATCGATAAACCGTTCCTGATGCCGATCGAGGACGTCTTCACCATTACTGGCCGCGGCACCGTGGTCACCGGCCGTGTGGAACGCGGTCAGGTGAAGGTGGGCGACGCGGTATCTATCGTCGGTTTGATGGACGAACCGAAGAACACCGTAGTCACTGGCGTGGAAATGTTCCGCAAGCTGCTTGATTTCGCCGAAGCCGGCGACAACATCGGCACCCTGTTGCGCGGCATCGACCGCAAAGAGGTGGAGCGCGGGCAGGTTCTGGCCAAGCCCGGCACGATCCACCCGCACACCAAGTTCAGCGGCGAGGTCTACGTGCTGACCAAGGAAGAGGGCGGCCGTCATACTCCGTTCTTCAACGGCTACCGTCCGCAGTTCTACTTCCGCACCACCGACGTTACCGGCGTGGCGCTGCTGCCGGAGGGCGTGGAAATGGTGATGCCCGGCGATAACATTCGCATGAACATCGAGCTGATCACCCCGATCGCTATCGAAGAGGGTCTGCGCTTCGCTATCCGCGAGGGCGGCCGTACCGTTGGCGCGGGCGTCGTTACCGCTATCAACGAGTAATAGCGCAAGCGTAAAGGTTAAAAGCGTTAAAAAAGTTTGGCTTATAAAGGTCTGCCGTGAGGGTGGGGCCCATGCCGAGGGTCTTATCCTATTGGACAGCCGACAGTTACCTTTAAGTGTTGACAACTTTTATAAAAATCATCGTTCGGATTCCCGAGGGTCTGAACGGTGATTTTTTCTGGCGAATTTTGTGCAAAAATTTAGCAGAATTTTCAATAAAGACCCTTGCCATACGGCAAATTTTGTGCTAATATATACAAGTATCACATTGTATACTAGGCTTAAAGTGTGCAGGTTTAGGAGGTGGCACGAATGCGGGTAGCGATCACGCTGGCGTGCAGCGAATGTAAGAATCGTAACTATATTACGACCAAAAACAAGAAAACCACGCCCGACCGACTGGAGATCAAGAAGTATTGCCCTCATTGCAAAACTCATACCAGTCATAAGGAAACCAAATAAACGGGCAATATCGATATTAAAATAAGGATGTGAGCAAATGGCAGACGTAGACGGCAAGGCGACAAAGACCAAAGCGGAAAAAAAGGCCGAGGCCAAAAAAACGGCCGAGAAAAACGCCAAAAAGCCTGCTGCCAAGTCCCCGGGCTTCTTTAAGAGCACTATGACGGAGCTTAAAAAGGTGCATTGGCCGGACAAAGAAAAGGTCGTTAAATACACCGGCGTGGTGTTCGGCATAGTCATCGTGCTGGGCGCGATCATCTGGGCGCTGGATACCGGATTTTCCGCCGCTATCGGCCTGATCATGGGCTGAGGGTGTCGGATATGGCTGAAAAAGAAAAACAATGGTTCGTCGTCCACACCTATTCCGGCTATGAGAATAAAGTGAAGATGAACCTGGAGCGCCGCACCGAGACGATGCACATGGAGGATTATATCTTCCGCGTAGTCGTGCCGATGGAGGACGAGGTGCAGATAAAAGACGGCGTCCGCAAGGTGACCAAGCGCAAGGTCTATCCCGGCTACGTGATGGTCGAGATGGTGATGACCGACGATTCCTGGTACGTCGTGCGGAATACCTCCGGCGTGACGGGCTTTGTGGGCACGGGTTCCAAGCCTGTGCCGCTGGACGAGGCCGAGGTGCAGACGATCCTGCGCCATATGGGCTATGCCGACGCGGTGGTCAATCTGGATTACAGCGTGGGCGAGCAGGTGCGGGTGATCGACGGTTCTTTCGCCGGGGTCATCGGCACGGTGCAGGAGATCAATCCGGAGAAGAACCGCGTGAAGGTGCGCGTGGATATGCTGGGCAGCGTGGCCAGCGTCGATCTGGATTATCTGCAGCTGGAAAAGGTCAAATTATAATTTCGGGGTTTTCTCGGGCGGGCTTGCCTGCCTGAGTTAGTGGGAGGATCAGACTACTGTGGTCTGGTCCGCCATACCACATTTTTATCGAGGAGGTGTCCAAATGGCTAAGAATGTTGTGGCAGTTATCAAGCTGCAGATCCCGGCCGGTAAAGCAAACCCGGCGCCGCCCGTAGGCCCTGCTTTGGGCCAGCACGGCGTCAATATCATGGGCTTCTGTAAGGAGTTCAACGAACGCACCAAGAACGACGCGGGCATGATCATTCCCGCGGAGATCTCGGTCTACGAAGACCGTTCTTTCACGTTCGTGCTGAAAACTCCGCCCGCCGCTATCCTGCTGAAGAAAGCCGCCGGCATCGAGACCGCTTCGGGCGAGCCGAACCGCAAAAAGGTCGGCACAGTTACCAAAGCGCAGGTGCGGGAGATAGCCGAGCATAAAATGCCCGACTTAAACGCTGCTTCGGTGGAAGCCGCCATGCGTATGGTGGAAGGCACGGCCCGCAGCATGGGTATCGTGGTGACGGAATAAGTCTGAAAGTTTTTTTAGAGGAGCGGCTCTGCCGCAGAACAGGTGGGAGGAGGCTTTCGCCGCCGTTAGACCACAAAGGAGGTTTGTGTAATGCCTAAACATGGCAAAAAGTATGCCGACGTAGCCAAAAGCTACGATATGGCCAAAATATATGAGGTCGAGGAAGCTCTGGACCTGGTGAAGAAAAACGCCAAGGCCAAGTTCGACGAGACCGTGGAGATCGCTATCCGGCTGAATCTGGACCCCAGACAGTCCGATCAGCAGATCCGCGGCGCCGTCGTTCTGCCCAACGGCACCGGCATCGAACGCAAGGTGCTGGTCTTTGCCAAGGGCGAGAAGCTGAAGGAAGCCGAGGCTGCCGGCGCTGATTACGTGGGCGCCGAGGAGCTTGTGACCAAGATCCAGGGCGGCTGGTTCGATTTTGACGTGGCTATCGCCACCCCGGATATGATGGGCGTGGTCGGCAAGATCGGCCGTCTGCTCGGCCCCAAGGGCTTGATGCCTAACCCCAAGACCGGCACCGTTACTATGGACGTGGCCAAGGCTATCGCCGAGGTAAAAGCCGGCAAGATCGAATACCGTCTGGATAAGGCCGCCAACGTACACGCCCGCATCGGCAAAGTCTCGTTTACCGCGGAGCAGCTGCTGGGCAACTACAACACGCTGGTGGAGACTATCATCAAAGCCAAGCCGGCGGCGGCGAAGGGGCAGTATATCAAGAACATCGCGGTATCCTCCACGATGAGCCCCGCCGTCAGGATCAACGTCCTGCGCCCGCTGGCCAATAAAAATGCTTAAAATTCAATAAACTCTTTGCCTAAGACAGTCGGCGCGTATGCGTAAGCGCCGGGCGAAAAGCCCGGCCGCCAACCGAGGCGGAGACCTGGCGTTTTTTTAGACGCGATTTGCAGGCCCTCCGTTTCAGGCGGAGGGTCTGATTGATTTTTGAGATATATCAGGCGCGGCTATGCCCGCGTATCTCAAGGAGGTGTGAAGTTTGAACAAGAAACCGCAGATGCAGAAGAAAGAGGATCAGGTGGCTCAGCTACAGGCCTGGCTGCAGGAGAGCGCCGGCGTGGTGCTGGCGGATTACCGCGGCCTGACCGTGGCCGAGGATACCCAGCTGCGCAACGAGCTGCGCAAAAACGAGGTCGGCTACAAAGTGGCGAAGAACACGCTGATCAAGCGCGCCGCCAATAATCTGGAGATCACCGAGCTGGACAGCTACCTGGAAGGCCCGACGGTTTTGGCTTATGCCGCCGACCCGATCGCCGCGAGCAAGATCCTGGCGAAGTTTGCCGAGACGCATCAGGCGCTGGAGATCAAGGCCGGCCTGGTGGAAGGCAAATTCGTCTCTTCGGACGAGATCAAGGCTCTGGCCAAGATGCCCAGCCGCGAAGTTTTGCTGGCCCGCTTCCTGGGGTCTATCCAGTCCCCGCTTTATGCGTTCGCCCGCGCTATCGACGCTGTGCGTGAGAAGCTGGAAGCAGGCGAGCCTGCCGCTCCGGCGGAAGCTGCTCCGGCTGCTGCCGAGGCTGCTCCCGCAGCGGAAGAAGCTGCTCCGGCAGCTGAGTAAGCCAGATATGGCTTGCTGAAAAAATCAACTAAAATACCAAAAAAATACAGAAAGACGAGAGGTGCAAACCCATGACTAAAATCGAAGAGATCATCGAAGCCATTGAAGGTATGTCTATTTTGGAGCTGAACGATCTGGTAAAGGCCGTTGAGGAGAAATTCGGCGTAAGCGCCGCCCCCGTTGCCGTTGCCGCCGCTCCTGCCGCTGAAGGCGGCGCCGCCGCTGCCGCTGAGCAGACCGAGTTCGACGTTATCCTGGCCGCCGCCGGCGACAAGAAGGTCAACGTGATCAAGGTCGTCCGCGAGCTGACCGGCCTGGGCCTGAAGGAATCCAAGGAACTGGTCGACAACGCTCCGAAGCCGGTGAAGGAGAAGGTCTCCAAGGAAGACGCCGAAGCCGCCAAGGCCAAGCTGGAAGAAGCCGGCGCTACCGTCGAGCTGAAATAAGCAGCCGTAAAATTGCTTAACAAAACCGCCGCGATCTTAGCGACCGCGGCGGTTTTCGTTTGCTTCAGCGCAGCATGATGACGGCGGCCTGCCCGCCACGCTCGCCTTTGGTATAGCGGTGCGACCAGTATTTCTCCGGCAGGCAGCAGGTACATTCCGGCGATATGGCGACGTTGGCGGCGGGAACGCCAGCGCTTTGCAGGCGCAGGGCGTTTATCTGCTTCAGATCTACCAGAAATTTGCCGGGCTCCGCCGCGTCCGGCCGGATACAGCGTTCGACTGACGGGCCGAAGGCGGTGAGCATGGCGTTCGGCACGTCGTCGTGCGTGGAGAAGCAGCACGGGCCGATGCCCGGGCCGATAGCGGCCTTGATCCGCGCGGGGTCGGCGTTATAGACCGCTACGAGCTTCTGCACGGCCTTGGCGGCGATATCGGCGGCGGTGCCGCGCCAGCCGGCGTGCACGGCGGCGACGGCGGCCGCGTCTTCCGCCCAGAGCAGTATCGGTATGCAGTCGGCAGCGTAGCAGATGAGCGGGCGGCCGGGGCAGTTGGTGACGAGGGCGTCACATTCGTAGGGCGTGGGGCCGTCCAGCACCAGCCCTTCGTCGGCGGCTTCGGCCACGCGCACCTCGTTTTTATGCACCTGATGCGTGGAGACGAGGCGGCGCGCGTCATAGCCGAGCGCCGCGGCCAGCCGTAGGTGGTTCTGCCGCACGTTAGCGGCGCTGTCCTTTTTATGGTCGAGGTTCAGGCTGGCCTGCGCCCCGGTGCTGACGCCGCCCAGCCGGGTGGAAAAGCCGTGCAGCAGGCGAGGGCTTTCCAGCAGGCGGCAGGCCGACCAGACGACGCCGTTTTTCTCTCTGGTTTGAAACATCTCAGGCATATAAACGCTCCTTTGGCTGCAAAAATTTGTTTACAGCATTATATTCTCGCAGTTTCCGGCATATCCTGCGCGCCCGGCGGCAGGAGTTTGGCTGCCGGCAACGAATAATAAAAGGTCAAGCAATATTTGGCCCGCCCGCTGGGGCGGCGCAGAGGGTTTCGTCATGGGTTTTTTTAAGAAGCTGTTTTTTGATTTCGGCACTAACATCGGCGTGGATCTGGGTACGGCCAATATCCTTATCTACGTGAAGAATAAGGGCATCGTGCTGAACGAACCGTCGGTGGTGGCGCTCTCGGAGCAGACGCACGACGTCATCGCTATCGGCGCGGCGGCCAAGCGTATGCTGGGGCGGACGCCGGAGGGCATCGTGGCCGTGCGGCCGCTCCGGGAAGGCGTGATCGCCGATTACGACGTGACCGAACAGATGTTGAAATTTTTTATCGAGCAGGCCTGCGGGCGCAACTGGATCTTGAAGCCGCGCATCATGGTCTGCATACCCTCCGGCGTGACGGCCGTGGAGGAGCGCGCCGTGAAGCAGGCGGCCCTGCACGCGGGCGCGCGCGAGGCTTTTCTGATCGAAGAGCCGATGGCGGCGGCGATCGGCGCGGGCATGGACGTATATTCCCCCAGCGGCAATCTGGTCTGCGATATCGGGGGCGGCACCACGGACGTGGCGGTGATCTCGCTGGGCGGTATCGTGAACAAAACATCGCTCCGCGTGGGCGGCGATAAATTCGACGAGGCCATAGTACGCTATATCCGCCGGGAGCGGGGGCTTTTGATCGGCGAACCCTGCGCCGAGGATATCAAAATAAAGATCGGCACGGCCTATTTGGACGAGCTGAACCGCGATAACTACGTGACGGTGCGCGGCCGCGATTTGATGAACGGCCTGCCGCGCAGCATCAAATTTTCCGCCGTGGAGTGCAACGAGGCCATACAGGAAGTCATCGACATGATACTTGCGGCTATCCGCCGCGTTCTGGAGGAAACGCCGCCGGAGCTGGCCGGCGATATCGTTGACCGCGGCATGGTGCTGACGGGCGGCGGCTCGATGCTGGACGGGCTGCCCCGGCTGGTGACGGAGCGCCTCGGCCTGCACGTTTATCTGGCGGAAGACCCGATCTCCTGCGTGGCGATAGGCACGGGCAAATCGCTGGCGGTGATCGACCATTACGTCGAGGGGGCGACGCTGCCGGCGCGGCGGGCGTTATAAATATCGGAGCGAAAACGGCGGAAAGGACGGTGCGGCGGTGCGCTGGAGAAAGCTGAAAATAATGCTGGCGGCTCTGCTGGCACTTTTGCTGCTGCTGGCCGCAACGCCCGGTTCGCGCAACGATCCGCTGGTGACGGCGGAATGGGTGGAGCAATACGTGGACGCGCAGGCGGCGGCGCTGGAAAAGCGGCTGGACGCGCTGGAGGAGGAGCTGCACTCGTTTCAGGTGGTGCGCCTGTGGCTGGGCAAGAGCTATTTCGAGCAGAACGGCGAGAACAAGCTGCTGGACGCCGTGCCTTATGCTTCCACGGCGGGGCGCACGTATCTGCCGCTGCGCGCCTTGGGCGAGATCGTGGGGGCGGAGTTCAAATGGGACGCGGCCACGAAAAAGGTGACGTGCTTGAAAGGCGACGCTACGATAATACTTTTCGTCGGCAGCAGCAGCATCACGGTGAACGGGCGGCAGGAGACCATCGACGCGCCGCCGGAGATCGTGAACGGGCGGACGTTCGTGCCGGTGCGGGTGATCGGCGAGAAGCTGGGCTTTGAGGTGAGCTGGGAGCCGGCGGAAAAAATGGTGACGCTGACGTATTAAGGGCCGGCGGCGGGAGATTGTATTTTGCCGCCGTTTGTGCTAAAATAGGCGGGAAGCCGGTGTATAGCGGAAAATTGGCGAAAATGCGAGGGCGCGGTATGAGCGATAATCCGAACGAAAACCTGAACGAAAACTTGACCGAAAATTTAAGCGAAAATTTAAGCGAAAACCTGACCGACAATTTGGCGGCGGAGCCGGCTGAAAACGCGGTGGAGCTGCCGCCGGCAGCGCCCGCCAGCGCCGTGCCGGAGGCTTTTGGCGCGGATTTTTGGCGGCAGGACAGCTGGTGGGACAGGCACTTCGGCTTTATGTCCGGGGAGGCCAAATTCTGGTTTCTGGGCGTGCTGCTGCTGATGATCTGCGGCGGCTTTTATCTGGGCTTTTGGGGGTCTATGCAGGAGCCCCGGCCCATCGACGTACCCTACGTGACTTCGGCCAACTATTTTGCCGATAAGGCGGCGGCGGAAGCCGCGATGAAGAATTATCTGGGTGACGACGGCGTGCTGACGGTGCTGCTTTTGGGCTGCGATATGCGCGAGGGCGAACGCAGCGGCCGTTCCGATACGATAATGCTGGCGTTCATCGATCTGGAGGAGGGCGCGGTGAACCTGCTTTCGATACCGCGCGACACCAGAGTGGCGCTGGCCGAGGGCAAGGGCACGACGAAGATCAACCACGCTTTTGCCTACGGCGGCGAGCCTTTGACCCGGAAAACGATCGAGAGCTTTTTGGACGTTGAGGTAGACCGCTACGTGCAGGTGGATTTTGAGGGCTTTGCCGGCGTTATCGACGCGCTGGGCGGCGTGGATTATAACGTGGAGCAGCGTATGTATCTGCCGGCGGAGAATATCGACCTGCAGCCCGGCCAACAGAAGCTGAACGGCCACCAGGCGCTTTCCTACGTGCGCTGGCGCGGCACGCCCACGGCGGATATCGGGCGGATCGAGCGGCAGCAGAAATTTTTGAACACCGTACTGGATCAGGTGATGAGCACCGGCACGATCTTCAAGCTGCCGCAGCTGCTGAACGTCATCAATCAGTCGGTGGACACCGATTTCAGCCTGCGCGAGCTGAAAGGTCTGGTCGATATTTACAAGGAATTCCCCTCGGTCAGCTTCTCGTCGGACAAGCTGCCCGGCACGGACGCCTATATAAACGGTATCAGCTATTGGGAATATTATCCCAACCAGACGGCGGAGCTGGTGGAGCGAATGAAGACGTTCGCCCTGCCGGATAACGATACGCCTGAACCCGCCGGGGAGGTACAATAATGGCCGACCTGGAGATACTCGGCGCTAAGATCAGCGACCTGGACATGGTGGAGACGGTGTGCGCGCTGGCGGCGTATATCGACGTGGGGCGGCAGCAGAACAGTCTTGAGCCGATGCTGCACCATATTGTGACGCTGAACGCCGAGATACTTTACAAGGCGCAGAGCGACCCCCGGCTGCTGGATATCATCAACCGGGCCGCGCTGGTGACGCCAGACGGCTCGGGCGTCGTTATGGCGGCCAGAGAGCTTTGCGGGCGCGAGATCGACCGCGTGACGGGCATCGACCTGCTGCAGGAGCTTTGCCGCCGCGCGCCCTCGCTGGGCTGGAGCGTTTATCTGCTGGGGGCTGCCCCCGGCGTGGCCGAGGCGGCCGCGCATAATCTGACGGAGCAATACGGCGTGAACGTCTGCGGCTGGCACGACGGCTATTTTAAGCCGGAGGAGCTGCCCTGGATCCTGGGCGAGATCAACGAAAAGAAGCCGGACATTTTGTTCGTGGGGCTGGGCGCGCCGAAGCAGGAATTCTGGATCGACGAGAACCGCGACCGGCTGCGCGTGCCGCTGGTGCTGGGCGTGGGCGGCTGCTTCGACGTTATCTCCGGCAACTTGAAGCGCGCGCCTTTAGCTTTTCAGCGGCTAGGGCTGGAGTGGCTTTGGCGGCTGCTGCGCGAACCCTGGCGGATCAAGCGCATGACGGCGCTGCCGAAATTCGTGCTGCTGGTGAAGCGCGAAGCCCGAAGAAAACGGCGGCAGCAGGCGGCGAGCGTGCGCCTGAACGTGGGCCGCAAAAGCGCCGACGAGAATAAAAAAGACGTTAAAAAAGACAAAAAGCTGCCGCAATAACCTGTTTTCGGCAAGTTTTGCGCCGCTTGGTCTGTAATTATATTAAAAGAGTTTATGCTGGATAATTTTGTGAAGGGGTGTGAAAAACCATGAAGAAAATTTTGTGTCTGGTATTGACGCTGCTGTTGACGCTCGGGCTGGCCGGGCAGGCTTTCGCGACCTTTACCGACGTGACGGACGTGGCCAGCGAGATCGACCAGGTGGTGGCGGCCGGGCTGATGCAGGGCTATCCCGACGGCACCTTCCGGCCGAACGACTACGTTACCCGCGCCGAGTTCGCCAAGGTGGCCGTGCTGGCCTGGCAGCAGGTCAACGACGAGACGCTGGCCGGGGCGGCCACGACCAACAGCTTCAGCGACGTGAAGGCGGACGCCTGGTATACGGAGAATATCGAACGCGCTGTGGCGCTGGGCCTGATGCAGGGTTACCCCGACGGCACCTTCCGCCCGGACAGCGATATCAGCGCGG
>CANQSW010000017.1 GCA_947626615.1 uncultured Peptococcaceae bacterium
CTCGAAACCGCCTTTGACCGTCTTTTTTCATTTAGAAAAGTACGATTTCATCATCCTCAAAAATTATAGCCCTCCGGGGCAAGTTCAATCGCAGTCACCGTTTCGCCAAAGGTAGAAGCCCAAGCGTCAAAATGCAGCAGGCCCTTTTCGGCCAGCGTTTTATATTGCAAATACTTCTGCATGGTAAACATTTCTACCATTGTGTTGCTAATCGGCGTACCGGTAGCAAAAATAACGCCCCTGCCGCCGGTCACCTCGTCCAGATAACGGCATTTCATATATAAGTCGCTGGATTTCATCGCCTCCGTCTGGCTGATACCGCCGACATTACGCATTTTGGAAAAGATAGCCAGATTTTTATAATAGTGTGCCTCGTCCACAAAAATCCTGTCCACGCCCAATTCCTCAAAGGTCACAACATCGTCTTTGCGGCTTTGATCGTTCAACTTTTGCATTTTAGCCTTGATACCCTTTTTAGCGCGCTCCAGCTGCTTAACGGAAAAATGGTCGCCCTTATTTGCCTTTAACTCGGCAATGCCCTCCATAACCTCCTCCAGCTGCTGCTCCAGCATTTTTTGCTGTCGCTCAAGGCTCATGGGGATTTTTTCAAATTGGCTATGCCCGATAATCACCGCATCATAATCGCCGGTGGCGATCCTGCCGCAGAAACGTTTGCGGTTTTGAGAGGCAAAATCCTTGCGTGTCGCCACCAGAATATTGGCAGCAGGATATAGCTGTAAATATTCTGTTGCCCATTGTTCAGTCAAGTGATTTGGTACTACGAACAAACTTTTGCGGCACAAACCCAACCGCTTGCTTTCCTGCGCCGCCGCCACCATTTCAAATGTTTTACCCGCACCAACCACATGGGCAAGCAAAGTGTTACCGCCATAGATAATGCGGGCAATGGCGTTTATCTGATGCGGCCGCAGAGTAATTTCCGGGTTAATACCCACAAATTTTAGATGACTGCCGTCATATTCCCGTGGGCGCAGATTGTTAAACCTATCGTTATACAGTCGGCAAAGCTGCTCACGCCGCTGGTCGTCGCGCCATATCCAATCCTTAAACGCCTGTTTGATCTGCTCCTGCTTGCCTTGGGCAATAGCCGTTTCTTTCTTGTTCAGTACGGCCACCCTGCGCTTGTTGCTATCCTCAACATAGTCATAAACCCGCACGCTACGCAAATTTAAGGTATCCTCAATGATTTTATAAGCGTTGGCGCGTTCTGTGCCGTAGGTGCTTATAGCCTTAATGTTGCTCTTGTCAACGGATTTGCCCTCGATGTTCCATTCCGCGCTGTATGGGGAATAACGCACATGGATATTATCCCTTGAGAAACGCGGCGTTTCCAACAGTTCATACACAAACTGCTCTGCAACCTGCGGCGGCAGCCATGTCGAGCCAAGGCTGACCTCGATTTCCCCGGCGCTTAAATCCACCGGCTGCACCAGCTCTAACGCCTGAACATTCTCGGCAAAATCACGGGGATTATCCTCGGCAATCCGTTGAGCAATACGCAGTTTCTCCCGCACATTGCCAGAAAGATATTCCTCGGCAGTCTGCCAACCCTGCGCCCAATGTGTGCCGTTTTCTTCCCAATCAAAAGAGCCGGAAAGCGGGTCTTTGAAGATAACTACCTGCAAGTCCTTAACTAACTGCGGTATTTTATCGCTGCCACCCATAAGAGAGGCCATATAGCCTAAATCCACGCAGGCTTTTTCCGATAACGATACAGCCAGCGCCTCGTTAGCCGTATTGACTGAGGTTATAACGGCTTTCTGCTTAATTGTCCGCTTGCTGAACATATCTGCTTTACGCAGGAACTTGCCGTTATCGTCTAATATCTCCAGCGAGCATAACAGAAAATAAGCACTGTCTGCATTAAAAGCCGAGGCATTACCGCGTGAATTGATCCGCCCGAATTTGCGGCAGAAATCATCATACAAACGGTTAAGCTGCTGCTGCTCCGCTTGGATATTGCTGTCCGGCCAGTCCTCCGTCTGATAGTCAATCAAGCGCCGCACGGAGTCCCGAATGGCGATTAAGCCTTTGACCCGCTTAGCGGTGTTGTCCGATAAATTAACTGGCTGCATACGGCTGTTTTCCCGGTAATAAATCTTGCCGTCAACCAGTGTATAGCTGAAATTTTTGACCTCCGGGGTGGCCGGGATAGATAGATCCTCCTCTCCCGGCTCATTTTCCTCCAGCGTATACTCACGAATATTACCCCGGATATTCTGTATGGCCGCCGAAAGCGCCTCCGCCAAATCCTGCCCTGCCTTGGGCAAACAGGCAGTTTCTGCACCATAAGGCCCGCTAACCTCGCGCATTTCGCCCAGTATCATTTCCGGGTGGTCAATGAAATATTGATTTATCTTCAGCCCGTTTTCGGCAATATTCAAATGTACCCAATCAGGCTCTTCGCAAGAAAGCGCCTCGCGCTTTTGCAGAAAGATAATATCCGATGTCACTTCCGTTCCGGCAGCCGCCTTAAAGGTGTTATTTGGCAGACGAACAGCACCCAGCAGCTCCGCCCGTTCTGCCAGATACTTGCGTACATTGGCATTGGCCTTGTCCATTGTACCCTTGCTGGTAACAAAGGCTATAACCCCGCCGGGACGTACCTTATCCAGCGCCCGCGCCAAGAAATAGTCATGGATCAGGAAGTTATATTTGTCATAACGCCTGTCCTGAATTTTGAAAGCGCCAAACGGAATATTACCAATAGCGACATCGAAAAAGCTATCCGGGAAATCGGTATTCTCAAAGCCCTGCACAGCAATCTTGGCATTTTGGTAAAGCTCCCCGGCAATACGCCCGGAAATGCTGTCCAGTTCCACACCGTATATCAAGGAGGCCGCCAACCCCTCCGGCCTCATACCGATAAAATTGCCGCTGCCGCAGGCAGGCTCCAGAATATTGCCGCCCTTAAATCCCAAATTAGCCAACGCCTGATACATAGCCCGGATAACCACCGGCGGCGTGTAAAAGGCCGTCAGCGTTGATTCGCGCGCCGCCTCATATTCCTCTGGCGATAACAATGCTTTCAACTCGGCATAATGACGGCTTTGCTCGTCAAAGCAATCTGCCAAGCCACCCCAACCGACATATTGGGATAGCGCGATTTGTTCGTCCGGCGTGGCGTGGCGGTTTTCACTTTCTAACTGCTTCAACAGGCGAATTGCTGCCACATTTCTGGCAAAGCGTTCTCCGGGTGTTCCTGCGCCTAAATTGTCATCGGTGATCTGGAAATCGTAGCGTTCTATGGGCGGTAGCTCCGCAGCAAGCCGTTCCACAGTTTTTAGTTCCGGCTCAAAGCCGGCCTCTGCTAATGCGTCATCATCTATGCCCATTGCCGCATAGTCAGCCTTTTCCTGCGGGGTAAGATAGCAGTCTGCTGCAATCAGTTCGCCAATGCGCTTTTCAACTTGTTTCCAGCTTAACGGCACTTTTACATAATCGGCCTCCGATGGCAAACCCTTGTAGAGCATTATGCCGTGATTATCGTATGCCACGGAATAGCCGCTGCCGGGTATAGCGTCTGAGTGGCCGCCTATACCATATTCCTTACGCAGAAATTTGATATTGCTCTCCTTATCCTGCCCGGCCAGATATTGCTCGTAAATCCGCAGCTTACCTCTGGAAAAGGCGCTGCCGCCGCAAAGCACATAATCTATCGCGGCCTGCGGCAAAGCAAAAGCCGGGCTTGCTTTTTGCCCGGCCTGCTCAAATAAAGATAATTGTTCGGATACGCCGTCTGGCGGGCGCTCGTTTACGCCCAGCCATTCCTCCAGCAAAATCATGCCGTAAATAGCATCGCCCACCTCCGGCCAGTGCATATATACTTCTTTTTCAGGTTTGAGGTAAGAGCCGCGCCAGATATGAAGCAAATCATCATAAGCCCTGTACCCTGCCCGCTGGCCGTTACTGAGTATCTTTTCTATAAAGGTATTATTGAAGAAAGATTTAAGAAAATCGCCGCGTTCTTTGCCATCCGAATGGTCAGCAAAAAAAGCGGCGATTTCAGGTCTGTGGTTTTTCAGGGCGTCGCAGATACGCAGCAGCTCATTTTTTTCGTCATATTCGCTATAATACGGAACTTCTGAACGCGCATTATAATCATAACCTCTTAACTGTAGATCAACTCTCTTAACGCGATTTCCTCTGCGGCGCTGCGCAGATTGTTCATCAGCCCCACCCATTGCAGTTGATTGGCGTCTTTCAATTCCTCCGTCACGCCTGCGCTTTCGGCCATCTGCTTGGTCAACTGCTCCACCATTGATGTCGCCTGCCGGTCTATCTCCGAAAGATGGCTGTTCAACTGCCCGGAAAGCAGCAGGCCGGTGTAGATCCCCGGCTTCTGTTCCCGCAGAAATGTCCGCCGCAGCATTCCATATTTGCCCAATTTCTCGCTTTGCGGCAGGCTCAAATTCGGCAGCAGATAATTCCCCTCGGCTCGGTAAGTAATGTTGCTCATCATCAGCACTCCTTTCAATATTGCTTTGGTTATTCTCATAATAACTGCACTGCTCATTTTCAGCAAATGTGCGAATGCGCTTTTTTTCATATTGTTGGACGCTTTGGGCAATTTCGCGCAAAACTTCCTCGGCAGTTTGGCTCACCGCCTCGCCCAGCACGGCTATACGTTCCGGCTGCTTAAACTCGGTTATATGCTGAAAATCTGCCGCGCTTAAATACTGCTCGTATGCTATGCCACAGCGCGTCAGCAGCATAAACCAAACGCTGTTTTGCAATAAATTCGCAAAATCTTCCTTGGGCGGGATTTTTGTTTCACCCACATTGAGCAAGTCCGCATAATATGCCGCCGCCTTATCCTGCGTCAGATTAACCGCAGTTTGCCGAAGTGCCTCCGCCAAGTCATTATCTGCTGCTGCACCAAAGCTGTCCGTTAAATCTGCAATAACCGGCTCGGTATATTCCGCCCGCATTTGCCAAAGCGATAGGCTTCTTCCTCTTGGGCTATGGGTATCTGCAACATCAAACACATAGCGTAGCTTATATTTTGTATCACTATCCACCAGCAGTGCAATACCTTTGCTGCCCTGTTTGACCAAACGCCCATAACTGTTCCAGAAAGCAATTTCCGCGCAGGCTGTCGCCCCCGGCCTTTGTGCGTGGATCAGCAGCTGCTCCCGAAAGTTGTATTTGAAATTATGGGCTGCCGTTTGCAGAAACGCCATATATGGCTCGCCGCCTGAGCTTAGCCGCCGCGCGGTAAGAGCCGCAAGGTCAACAATATATGCGTATTTATTTACCAATGCTTTACACCTCCTGTTCCATGCCAGATTTTATCTTTCCTCTCTATCCTTATCCCGGTGATGATTTTTCATCTGTTCTTGCCTGTTCATTTGATATTCCAACTCTTGTCCGGCGCGCTCCAGCAAATCCTTTATAGCGACAAGAAGGTCAGAATGATAATGACCAAAAAAATAATTCTTACCGTCTTTACATTCCCAAGTAACAAATTGCGCTTTGGCCTGTTCGCTGACGCCAAGTACAAATTCCGTATTGCCGACATGAATGGCGTCGGTAATGATATATCCTGCATTTATGCGTAAATCCATATTGCTCACCTCCTTAATCAAATACTAATTCGCACATTTGCGGGAATTCGTTTTCTGCGCTATTCTGATGATGTTGCCAAACAAATTTATACATATTGGAGGTATTTCAAATGAAACGCAACTTCAAATCTTTTATCGCAGGAATGCTGACCGCACTTTTACTTTCCGGCGGCACGATCTCGGCAATGGCCGCTGACGGTCTGCTCCACCTGACGGCTTACCCGGTGCAGGTTATGGTTAATGGCGAGGTATTCCAGCCGAATGACGCTCTCGTTTTCAGCTATAACGGCATAACTTATGCGCCGGTCAGAGCCTTAGCAGAAACTTATGGTCTGCAAGTAGGCTACGACAACACCAAGCACCTCATTACGGTAAATAACCATTCGTCTGGCAAGGCTGCCGCCGCTGTTGCTGCTCCCGGCAATTTCGCTGCCAACTGGCAGGTCAAACCAAAGCCCTCCGTAGATAGCAGCAATGAAAAGGTTTTTACAGCCACCTTTAACGGCTCGCTATCCTTAGATGAATTTAAGGCTTGGTGGAAAGCCCAAGACCAAGAAGAATTGCAACAAGCTGCCGCACAAATGGCCAAGGAAGCACAAAAGCTGGCTCCCGGCTCTACGGTCAATCTGTATTTTTCTTATGGCAAATACAATTTAGGCAACGCCCTCGCTTCCGGCGATTACGCCACAGCCAATTTTGATATTGCCGCCGCTTGGATAAAATAAGCCCATAAATATGTTTAGCCTCGTCTGCACCAGCAGACGGAGCTTTTTCTATCCCAATATGCTGCTATGTAAAGTGGCCTGCCCAAAACGCAGGCCACTTTCGCTATTTAATCCATTCTTCCGCCTCCTCATCAATCTCCGCTTTGTGGCTGTTTGCCGCCTCCATAATATCCGCATAAGCCCAATACCATTTACCAACATCGCCAAAGCTATTCAAGCGGCGCAGGTTATCGGCAATATACTCATTATCAGCTTGACGCTCCAGCAGACGGTTTAGCAGCGTTACGATCTCGGCGCGGGAGATATTGTTATCCGCCCGGAAACTGCCGTCAGAGTAACCCATGACCCAACCGCGCTTGGCGGCATAGGCAATATAATTTGCACCCCAAAAGTCTGCCTGCACATCGTCAAACAAAGCATATTTCCTATCGCTCTCCCAAGCCTCGTCGCTGTATTTAGCAAAGAAACGCACCGCCATAGCGGTAAACTCGGCGCGGGTGATAGGCTCGTTGGGCGCAAACTTATTACTGTTGCGGCCAAGAGCAATACCGTAATCGCTCAAGTATCTCACATAAGCCGCATACCAAGCAGCAGGTTTAACATCATAAAACCGGCTATAGGAGCCGGTCAAAATGTTATCGCCGTTACGCTCGGCCAGCAGACGCGCCAAAATAGCTGCCGCCTCACCCCTTGTCATGCTCTGCTCCGGGTGAAAGCAGCCGTCAGGATAGCCCACCACATAGGCCGCATGATACTCCGTAACCGATGTCACCGGCACGGTCACTTTACCGTTCTTATCCGTCTGACCGCTGGCCTTGCCGCCCAAGTCATTTTTCACGGTCACATCGGCTTCTCTTACGGCCTCTTTTTGGTTATCTTTAACGGTAACAGTAATACGGTGCTTATCGTCCATATCCGTACCGTCTGGCAGTTTCACCGTAATATTGCCGCTTTTAGTAATACTGATAGCGGCATTTTCAATCGGTCTGCCGGTTTCTGTTTTGTTCACCAGCACCGTCCATGTCAAACGCTCACCGTCTTCGTCCTTAAAGCCAACCGTCACCCTGCCGTCGCTGTTGGTGCTGCCGTCCCCGTCCGGCACGGTAATTTTGCCTACCCGGTTGGTCTTGGCGGCACAGTAGTTGTCGTTTTTGTCGCTGACCTCAATCAATAGGTCGCTCACCGCCGAATTGTCTTTTGTTTTCCGCACAGTAACGGTGGTTTGCTTGTCATAATCCAGCAAGCGGCTGTTCGGCAAGCGGATCGCCAACCCTTTATCTTTATCCAAGGTAACGGTAGCATTAGCCACCGGCCTGCTGGTCTTGGTATCCGATACAATTACCAGATAATCGCCCACGGTAGCCTCGCCCCGCATATCCGTCGTCGCTTGGTTATATAGCTTTTCAATCTTAGCTGTCATCATCGTTTCGCCGCAGTTAAGACATTCCTTATGCTTGCTGCCGCTGCTGTATAAAGTCGGCTGCTTATCAATAATCCAATCACTTTCCTTATGGCCTGTCGCCGTATTCAGAATTGCACCGCAAACCGTACAGACCTGATTTTCCGTGCAAGTGGCTGCCGCGCCGGGAATATGCCCTGCCACCGCATCGCCCTCCAAACGATGATAACCGCAGCGTACACAACGGTATTCCATAACGCCCTCGCCCGTGCAGGTGGCATTGGTCAGATATGTTCCATCGTCCCAAGAATGCCCCAGCGCCTCGGTATAGTCCGTCACAAAGGAACTGCCGCAGCCCGCGCAAAGGTGAACGGTATGCCCGCCTGTTTCACAGGTTGCCGCTAAGATATGATCTTGGTAATTATGCGGCAGAACATTGGTAATATCCGTGATTTGGCGCTCGCCGCACACCGCACATTCCTGCACATTATAGCCCGGATTGGTGCAGGTAGCCTTAACGGTATAGGCGGCGTATTCGTGTTCCTTCGGCGGCGTTACGGTTTCCTTGACCTCGCCGCAGCGCGAACAGATTTCCAGCAGCTTGCCGTCCTGTTCACAGGTGGCCTCGCGGATCAAAATGCCCTGCCAAGCGTGGCCGAGAGCATTTACATAATCGCGCTTTTCAATTTTGCCGCATTTGTTGCAAAGATAACGGTCATAGCCTAATGTCAGGCAGCTTGCCTTGGTGGAGTCCAGCAGCACAAAATGGTGCGCGTCACCGCAGGTATTATTGGCGCAGCAACTGCCGCCGCAGTTTTTGTTCTGGCAGCCACAATTCGGCTCGCCGCAGCCACAGGTGCAGGGGCCGTCCTCGTCGCTCGTTTCATCACGCAGCCAGACATAGGCGACGCCGTTTTCCGTCATATCCTGATTTTTGTAAGTGTAAGTGATTTCATAATAAACGGTATATTGCCCGGCCTCGGTAAAGTTCGGCGCAGAAAAAAGCGTGCAGCTATCCGCGCTTAACCCATAGCGAATTCTGGTTTTAACGCCGCTGTCCGCCAGATCCGTTACGCTGATCGTATGCGGTCTGCCGTCGGCCACGCCGTAATAATCGGCAATCACCGACTTGGCCGCAACATAGCCCGTTTTGGTATAATCGCAGAGTGTGCAGTTGGTTTTCTCCATAAACCGCTGATTGCCCAACTGCGGTATAACGGTTTCCGCCAAATCGTGGCGCTCCATAACGCTGCTTTCGGTCTTGTTTGTGCCAAAGCAGAAGCAGCAATAAGAGCCGCCACTGCTGGTTTTGGTATGATAGTTTTTATCGGCATAAGCATAGCTCACCGTTTCCGGCAATTCTTCAGTAAACTTACTTTCGCAGTCATAGAGTGTATAAACATTTTTGCCAAACTCGTAATTGGTAATTTCACCGTGGCTGTTCATAGAGCCGCATTTCTCACAAACGGCTTTTGTCCAATGATACCCCGTGTAGTAGGCATTCACACCGGGGGTGCCGTCCAGAATTGTGCCGGTGTTCTCGCCGTCGATCATCGTGCCGTCGGAGAACATCACATTACGGCTTAAAGCAGAACGCCCGTCTTTGGTATATTCCGGGGTACGCCAGACGGTAAATTCCGTCTGCTTGCCGCAAATATAGCAGGTAAAGGTTTCGCGTGTCACTACGGCGTTAGAGTCCAGCTCATTGGTGCGATTGCCGGAAGTCAGCCAATTCTCCGCCGGATCGTGGTAGTTATTCTCCTGTGCTGCTATTGCTATGCCGGGATAGCTAGGGAACATGGCCGTAAACAACAAGAGCAGCGCCAAAAGACCGCAACCTATTTTTTTCGCTTTGATATTCATTTGCATAGATACCTCCATTATTTTTAGACATAAAAAATCCTCATAGCTGCTGCTATGAGGTAAACTTCTTCTTTTCAGCCGGTACAGCCGGTATTCAGGGGGTGAGTGTGAGAGGGGGAAAGACGTGACAAGGCTGCCACAAATATCCTCCAAACAAGCCTACTACTCCCTTGGCGGCGCTTGATGTTTTTTGCTATCTTGCCTCCCTATCCCGCTGCCGCCTGCGGTATAACTCCAACGCCTTGATAATCGTTTCCTCTATTTTCTGCTGAGGCGTTCCCGGTGCGAAATATTTGTTAATGCGTTCTCTGGGAATTTTGAATTGCTCCTTTTGGTTAGGCTTTTCCTCCTGCATTATTGAGAGAACAACATCAGCGTTTAACCTGCCCTCGTCGGCAAATTTACGCAGTTTAATAGCCTGAACATGAGATGGCGTACATTCCTCGCTCTGCATGGTTTCCCAAAGCGTTTGTTGCTCATCTGACGCCAGATACGACAATTCCACCGCTGGGCGCATCGCCATTCTGCCCTCGTCTACCATATCCAGCAATTCCGGGATAAGATTGGTTAGACGAATAAAACGCTGGATTTGAGAGTCGCTATCTGGTGATTTACTTGCTAAAATCTCCCGCGAGGTAACACCTAAATTCTGCCCCACTGGGGCAGAATTATTTTTACTCGGTCTACCTGCCTGCCTTTTCATCGCGTCCAGCTTCATTTTATAGGCAAATGCTTTCTCGGAAGGCAGCACTTGTTCCCGCTGCAAGTTGGAGTCCACCATAATAATCGTGGCTTCATCATCGGTCAATTCGCGCACAAGACAGGCAAGCGTTTGTTTACCGGCCAATTCGCTGGCCATTTTCCGCCGGTGTCCGGCCACCATCTGATAACCGCCCTCCGGCATTGGCCTGACTAAAGCAGGCACCAGCACGCCGTATTGCCTGACGCTCTCCGCCAAATCCGTCATACTTTCGTCCATACGCACCTTAAACGGCTGATTGGGAAAATCGGCAATCTCTGCCAGCGGCAATTCCTGCACCGCCTCGCGCTTGGCCTGTTCACGCTCCTGCTCGGTGGTAAACAGTTCATCTATCGAGGTCAGCAGGCTTGCGGCGTTGTTTTTCGTCAATCTGCAACACCTCCTTCGTCAAGTTACGATAGGCGGCGGCTGCCCGTCCCTTTGGCTCATGCAAGAAAATGCTCTTATCTACGGTACTGATTTCCGCCAAGCGCACCGTGGCCGGGATAGCCGTATTCAGCACCGGCAAACGCTTGCCAAAGTTTTCTTTGACCCCGGCTGCAATATCCTTGCGAAAGCGTGTATCATTAACCATTGTTAAAAACACACCGCCGATTTTCAAGCCGGGATTGATCTGGCGTTTAATGTTCTGTACCGTGCCAACCAATTCCGTCATATCCTCGGCGGCCAAATAATCCGCCTGCACGGGAATAAGCACATAGTCTGACGCCGAAAGCGCATTGATAACCAGCATACCAAGAGATGGTCGGCAATCCAAAAGAACATAATCGTAATTGCCCTTTATGCCGTCCAAATAACGCTTCAAAACGGTTTCCCGGCTCATCACATTTACCAACCCTACTTCCACAGCAGAAAGCGTCCGATTAGCTGGAATAAAATCAAAGCCCTCATTATGGTGCATAATTTCAGCGTTACCGTCAATTTTTGCACCGGCAACAACATCATTAAGCGCATTAGTCAAAGTAATCGGCAATTCATGCGGCTTTCTGCAACCCAGCATTTTGCTCAAATCGCCTTGCGGATCAACATCGACCAGCAGCACCTTTTTACCCTCCAAGATAAGACCTGCACCAAGATTATATACCGTGGTACTTTTGCCCACACCTCCTTTTTGATTAGCTACGGCAATCACCTTGGTTTTGTTCATCTACATTCCTCCCTTCAAATAAATTAAGCCGTCCATTATTAAATGGACGGCTATGTAGTAATTATATTTCAATTAATTGCTGTTTCCAACGAGCATTCCATAATCTTGTAAATTGAGCTTTATGTGTTCCCATAAGAATTCATTAATCCTATAATACAAATCGAAGAAAGTCATTAAAAAAACTCGTTATGTCTTTAAATTAGCAACACAAACAAATTATAGACTAATGGGCTTACAGCTTAAAACAAATTTAAAACAGTAAGCCCTTTCGATTATTTTAATAGTCTTTTATATTGTTTTGTTCAACTTTTTTAACTTGGTTAAAAAGGCCTTATTGCTTATTAAATATTAACGGGAATATTTCCGGATCAAATTTTAGTTCCCACTCTTTACATATAGATATATTTTCCCAATTACCAACATCTGCTTGACCATCTGCCGAAAAACCTGCAGATAAAACTGTGCCATCAGATTTTATAGCCAATGTAAAACCATAACCTGCCGAAACAGCAACAATATCTGTCCAACTACTGATTTCTTGTTGTATCAAACTATCCTCTTGAGTTGTAACAACCGTGTGATCGCTTTTAAGTCCAACCGTATGAAAATCACCAGCTGATATTGCTATTATATTATCCCAATCATCAACATTACATTGTCCTTCCTCATTGGCACCAACAGCAACAACAGTTCCATCTTTTTTTAATGCAACAGTATGCCCATTACCGCGAATTCCATTTTGTTCTCCTTTTCCTCCGCCGCCAGCAGATATGGCAACAATATTACTCCATTTATCCTTTTCTGAAGATATTTCTTCTAATTGACGTTTGCTACCATGTCCAGCAATATACACATTACCATCTATGTCTAAACCTACAGTATGTCGCCAACCTGTAGATATAGCTACAATATTTTTCCAATCATCTATATTTATTTGCCCATCACCATTATGTCCTTGTGCTGTTAATGTTCCATCCTCTTTTAAGCCAACAATATATCGTTCACCAGCAGAAACTGCAACAATATCATTCCAACCACTTACATCAACACGATAGCTTGGATGCAAACTTCGTTGTGCAATAACAACAGAACCATCTTTTTTTAATCCAATTATAATTTCTCCTTTTACTGAAATTGATACTATGTCTGTCCAAGATGATATTTTTTGTTTTTCATCAAAATTTCGTCCTGAAAACACTACACTACCATCTTCTTTTATTCCAGCGGAAAAGCGTATTCCTGCAGAAATTGTATTAGCGTTAATCAATAATTGAAGCATTCTATTGCACTCTTGAAAATAGTCTTTGCTATCTTTATAATTCAGTGACTTATTAAAATAAACTATCGCCTCTTGAAAATTATTATTATTATATTTTTCCAATGCTAAGTTATAGAATTCTTCTTGCTCTTGTTTTTGTTTTTGCATATCAATTGATTTCTCAGCCAAAGTTTTACTATCTAAAAAATTACCTAAAGATATAAAAACATCTGAAGCATCTTGATATGATTCTTCGTCATATAAATTTTTCGCTTTTGCATATTCACTATACTTAATACTTTCTTTATAATTACCCAATTCATCGAACAATTCAATTGCCTTTGAATAATTCTCTTGGTCAATTAAATTGATTGCTGCATTATATTGTTCTATAAGGATATGTCTTGTATTTATAATACTATGAATTAAAAGAAAACCGCACACTAATAAAACAATTGCGCTAAGTATAATAAATTTTTTTTGTTTTAACAACAAGTGCTATTCCTCCTATTCATAATCAGGATTGTTACTTTGTGCAACTTTTAAACCTATATTTATTTCCCAAATCAAAACTACCCAGTTGGCAAAATAAAGCGCCCAAGCAGCACTAGGTAAAATTGAACTTTTATTAGTATAACTAAAAATATATATACTCATTGCACATAAAGCTGCTATTATAGCATGCCACGCATATTTTTCTTTATCTTTTTTGGTAAGTAATGTATATATACCTAATACTGCATTAATAACACTTATTGCGGTTGTAAACACTATTATATAAAAATCAGAAAAATGATTTGAAATTGATTGCGGAATAGAGTATCCTACCGATATGTCAAATATAGTTGTAAATATAATGGGGAAAAAAGGTAGAGCAACTATAAAAAATAAATAACGGTTTCTTATTTCTTTTTTGGAATACCTAACTTTTCGAGAATTGGCAATTTTGGTTGTACTTTGTTCACTATTGCAAGCTGAATTGTTAGAATTCCCGTCATTATTATATTGATCTATAATCATAATATTCCTCCATGGTATGCAGCACAAGTAGCTTTGAGCGTTAGAAATCATAAAAATTTTTTTATATTTTGACTAATAATATATTAATTCTGCAAATTAGTACAATTATATACAATATAAACATTTAATTCAAGTCTTTGCTAAGAATTAGCTTATTATGTAAATTCTGATATGATATCATACCTTTTAATTTATAAACTAGAGTAATTCATTCTTCCATTCCACATAAATTAAGCCGCCCATAATTAAATGGACGGCTATGTAGTCAACGGCAGATAACTGCAACATATGTAATTTTTCTAAGAAATAAGTTTTGGTGCTAAATCAGCGTTAATGTCCCTCCAATTTACAGCCTAGCTACTCTCAATGCCTTATAAAATGTCCCTCCTATGTCCCTCCAAATATCAAAAAACCGATATTTTTGGGAGTCAGCGCCACACTTGGGTTTGCTGGTTTTAGACACTAAAATATAGCCTTTTAGCAGGAGTTTTGTTACTTTTGCTTACTCGTAAATTACCTTAGATGAATAAGCGGTTATAACGCGGTTTATAACTTAAAATCCGTCGAAGGAAACTTCGTACCGGTTCAAGTCCGGTCTTCGGCACCATTTCGAGTGTTCATAAGGTGTTTGACCTTGTGGACACTCGATTTGTTTTTCTATGTATGAGCAGGCGGAGCCTGCTCGTTTTTTATGCGGGGATGTTGTCGGTGAGGTACTCCACCGCCACGCCCTTGCGGGTGTCGGCTTTGTAGTTGGCGCGGGGGCTGGGCCACTCGATGTAGCCTACGAAGCGGTAGTAGATCACGATGCGCTGGGTGCGGTTTTTGCCGGTGCCCTCGGTCTCGTAGACGTCGATGTGGTCGATGAGTTCCCGCAACAGCGGCGAGGTCAGGCGGTCCATGCGCATGAATTGGCGGATAGATTCGATGAAGCTGTCTCGCTCCTGCTGGTGTTGGCCGGATTCGGCCAACTTTTTTCGGAGGGAGGCTATCTTGGATTTCAGCTCCATCCGCTCCACCTCGTACTTGTGGCTCAGTTGCATAAACCACTCGTCGCTCACCTTGCCTGTGGCGTTATCCTCGTAGAGCCTTTCATAGAGCTTAGAAACTGTCTCGTTTCTGATGATGGCTTTTTGAAGCTCCTCCTCGTCTCGCTTCCGCTCCTTTAGAAGCTCCCGGTCGGTCTTTTGGGCCAGCATCTCGGCAAAGGCGGCCTCGTCGTTCCGCAGCATCTCGGCCATCCGCCGGAGCTCCAGCGTCACCACCTGCTCTATGGCATCCGCCC
>CANQSW010000018.1 GCA_947626615.1 uncultured Peptococcaceae bacterium
CCGGGTGCAGACGCCAACGCTGGCTATCATCGTGCGCCGCGCGCAGGAGATCGCGGCTTTTCAACCGGAGGAATATTTCGAGCTGAAAGCGGATTTTGCCGCCAAAGACGCCGCCTATTGGGGGCTCTGGCAGGGCGCGGACGGCAATTCGCGTATCTCCAGCCGGGCCGCCGTCACCGCCCTGGCGGACAAGCTGAAAAACGCCGCAGGCCAGGTGCAGAGCGTGCGCCGCGAGGAGAAAAGCCAGCCCCCGCCGCAGCTTTACGACCTGACGGAGCTGCAGCGCGACTGCAACCGGCGCTACGGCTTCTCCGCCCAAAAGACGCTGGACTTGGCGCAAAGCCTGTACGAGACGCACAAGCTGCTGACCTATCCCCGCACGGACAGCCGCTATCTTTCCGACGACCTGCTGCCCCGGCTGCCCGGCCGGGTGAAAAATCTGGCCGCCTTGCCGGAATTTGCTGCGGCCGCCGCGCCGCTGCTGGCGCGGGGCGCGCTGCCCCGGCCCGGCAAGCGCGTCGTCGATAACGCCAAGGTGACGGATCACCACGCGATAATCCCCACGGAGGGGCGGCTGAACACGGCGCGTCTTTCGGCGGACGAACGGCGGGTGTTCCGGCTGGTGGCGCTGCGTTTTCTGGCCGTGTTTTATCCCGCGCACCGCTATGCCGCTACCGTGGTGCTGACTGCCGCAGCCGGGGAGAGCTTCGTCTCCAAGGGGCAGGAGGAGCTGCAGCCCGGCTGGACGGCGCTCTATGAGCAGCTGAAGCAGACCGAGCAGCAGGAGGCCGCCAAACCGCCCAAAAAGGCCAAGGCCGAAAGCGAGGAGCAGGCCCTGCCAAATCTGGCGGCAGGCGAGGCCGTGCAGCTGCAAAAAACGCGCGTGCAGCAGAAAAAGACGCAGCCGCCCAAGCCCTACACCGAGGCCAGCCTGCTTTCCGCCATGGAAAACGCCGGCCGCTTCGTGGAGGACGAAGCGCTGCGCGAGCAGCTGAAGGAGGGCGGCCTCGGCACGCCGGCCACGCGCGCCGCGATCATCGAGCGGCTGTTGACGGTGGGCTACATAAAGCGGCAGGGCAAGGCGCTGCTGCCGACGGAAAAGGGCGAAAAGTTGGTGGCCGTGGTGCCGGAACCCTTAAAATCTCCGGAGACGACGGGCAAATGGGAAAAAGGCCTGGCCGCCATTGCCGACGGCCGCATGAGCCGCGACGTTTTTATGGCGAGCATTCGGCGCTACGTGACTTTTCTGGTGCAGGATTGCCGCACTTCCGCCCGGTATATGCGCTTTCCGGCGGAGCAGCGGCGCGGCAGAAAAAACGCCGCCAAACGCCGCCCGGCCAAACCCAGCTGAACGGCTTGCCAAAACGCGGCCGGAATGTTATAATTTAAGACGAATTTTGCCGTATAATATTGCAATATTTTAAGGAGGTGATACTTATGAAGAAACAGATCGCGACCGATAAAGCCCCGGCGGCGCTGGGGCCGTATTCGCAGGCTATCCAGGCGGGCGGGCTGCTGTTTGCGTCCGGCCAGGTGCCGATCGTCCCCGCGACGGGCGAGCTGGCGGGCGCGGACATCGAAACGCAGGCAAAGCAGGTGTTCGATAACCTGCGCGAGGTGCTGGCGGCCGCCGGGACGGATTTTGGCAAGGTGGTGAAAACGACGGTCTTTTTGACCGATCTGGCCAATTTCGCCACGGTGAACGAGATCTACGCCGGTTACTTCACCGCGCCCTATCCGGCGCGCTCCTGCGTGCAGATCGCGGCGCTGCCCAAAGGCGCTTTGTTGGAGGTGGAGCTCATCGCCGAAATTTGACGGGCAAAAGCGGCCAAGCGCCGCAAATTTGTGTGAAAAGTGTATGTGAATTTTGTACTGTTTGTGATCCGTATAGTTGTGAAATGAGGTGTATTATATGCTTTTGGGGTATATTCTGTTCATTTTGCCGCCGGTCGCAGTGCTGGCGGCATTGGTCTATCTGCCGTTTTGGCTGTTGCAGCGGCGGCGCGGCGTGCGCCTGCCCTGGTGGGTGCATTTGGCGCGCTATGCGCTGGCGGGGTGCGTGTTCTCGCTTTTGTATCTGACGATATTTTGGGCGATAGACGAAAACACGTTCCCGGTCATGTATCATTTTTATAACCTGCGGCCGTTCGTCTGGCTGACGGAGGTTTACGAAATGGGCGCGGCCAAAATGCTGCGGCAGCTGGCGCTGAACGTGCTGATGTTCGTGCCGCTGGGGCTGCTGCTGCCCGCGTCTTTTCAGCGTATGCGGCGTTTTGAGGCGACGGCGGGCGTGGTGCTGGCGACGACGCTGCTGATCGAGATCGCGCAGTATTTCATCGGGCGGAGCGCCGACGTCGACGACGTTATCATGAACTTTTTGGGCGGCGTTATCGGCTTCGGTCTGTTTGGGGCGCTGGATAAGCTGCGGCGCCGCGGCGGCAAAAAATAGCGGCGTCGTCAGCTTAAAGCAAACAACGCCGCAATAACGGTGACGCAACTTAAAAAAAGGGGGGGCTAAGCCTCCCTTTTTTTGCGTCTGAAAAACCAACGGGCAGCCGGGCGGCAGACGGCATAAAGGCTATAGCCTTGCTCCGTTCAAACTATATTTATAGCTGCCGTGCGGCCAGCTCGATCAGGTCTTTCACGACCTCGCTTGCGATGAGCAGCCCCGCCGCCGCCGGCACGAAGGCCGTGCTGCCCGGTATCTGTCGGCGGCCGCTATCTTCCGCCGTATCGCCAAGGGGAGCGAGCGGCGGCTCTTTGGAATATACCACTTTCAGCTTTTCAATGCCGCGGCGGCGCAGCTCGTGCCGCATCACCTTGGCCAGCGGGCAGACGGAGGTGCTGTAAATATCCGCCACTTGGAAGGCGGCGGGATCCAGCTTGTTGCCCGCGCCCATAGAGCTGATGAGCGGCGTGCCGGCGTTTTGGGCGCTCTCCGCCAGGGCCAGCTTGCCGGTCACGGTATCGATAGCGTCCACGACGTAGTCATAGGCGGCAAAATCGAACTGGCCGGCCGTCTCCGGCGTGAAAAAAACCTTGTGGACGGTTATCTTGGCCGCCGGGTTGATATCGTGGCAGCGCTGGGCCGCCGCGTCCACCTTATATTGGCCGAGCGTTTTATGCGTGGCGTGCAGCTGCCGGTTCAGGTTGGTCAGGCTGAATACGTCCGCGTCTATCAGATCCAGCGCGCCGACGCCGGAGCGGACTAGCGCCTCCACCACGTAGCCGCCGACCCCGCCGACGCCGAAAACGGCGACCCGGGACGCGGCCAGACGCTGCATTGCTGCCGGGCCGAGCAAAAGTTCGGTGCGGGAAAATTGTCCAAGCATGGCGCGCCTCCTTTGCGTTTATGCCAACGCCGGCCACGGGGGCAGGCTTGGTTTTATTTTATTATTTTGGCGTTGGCTTGTCAACAGCGGCCGCGCTGTCGGCGTTTGTCTTGACAAACAACGGGAATTAGGCTAAAATAGCAGATATATGCGGCCGGGCAGCCGGCCGTCAGCACGGTAGGATATCGAAAGCAACAAAAATTTTCAAAAAAAGGAGAATGGTAGGAAATGATCGTAATTCTAAAACCCCAAGCGCCGGAACAAAAGGTGCGGCAGCTGATCGAGGGCTTTGAGGCGCAAAATCTGAAAATACACTTCAGCGAGGGCGAAAACAGCACGATAATCGGCCTGGTGGGCGACGTGGCCCACGTGGATATCGAGCAGGTGCTGGCTAACGACGTGGTGGCCGACGTGCGGCGTATCAGCGAACCGTACAAGGCGGCCAACCGCCGCTTCCATCCGCAGGATACGGTGGTGGAGGTGTGCGGCCGCAAGATCGGCGCGGGCTATTTCGCGGTGATCGCCGGGCCGTGCTCGGTGGAGAGCCAGCCGCAGATGGAAATGGTGGCGGCCTCCGTCAAGGCAAGCGGGGCGGCGTTTCTGCGCGGCGGCGCGTTCAAGCCGCGTACCTCGCCTTATTCCTTTCAGGGGCTGGAGGGAGAGGGCTTAAAGCTGCTGGCCGCGGCCAAGGCGGCCACGGGCCTGCCGATCGTGACCGAGATCATGAGCGAGGATCAGCTGGACGATTTTGCCGACGTGGATATCATACAGGTGGGCGCGCGGAATATGCAGAACTTCCGCCTGCTGAAGGCGCTGGGGCATTGCGATAAGCCCATTTTGCTGAAGCGGGGGCTGGCCAACACCATCGAGGAGCTGCTGATGAGCGCGGAATATATTCTCGCCGGCGGCAACGAGCGCGTTATCCTCTGCGAGCGCGGTATCCGCACCTTTGAGACGTGTATCCGCAACAATCTGGATATTTCCGCCGTGCCGGTGCTGAAACGGCAGACGCATCTGCCGGTCATTATCGACCCCAGCCACGCGGCGGGCAACACCTGGATGATCGAGCCGCTTTCCCGCGCGGCGATAGCGGCCGGGGCGGACGGTTTGATGATCGAGGTGCATAACAATCCGAAGGCGGCGCTCTGCGACGGCGCGCAAAGCCTGGATATGCAGCAGTTTGCCGACCTCATGGTCGATCTGAAGCGGCGCGTTGCCTTTGAGGGGCGCGAGCTGCAGGGTTAAAAGCCGTATAAGTTAACGTCCGCTGCCGGCAAGCCGGGGCGGGCGTTTTTTTGGGAAAATTTAACGGATTTCAGGTTGATTTTGGTTTGCGTTAACAGAGAGTTTATATAGCCGGGCTAATATATAAGCGTAGCTTGTGAGTGTATAGAACGCGTAACGCAGTCGAGGGGGTGAGGCCCGGCACAGAGATACGTTAACTGCCATTTCGATTCTTTTTTGCACGATCGACCGAACAAACTTTTTTGCAACGAAATTCATCATTACAACCAATCCTATACAAATAACCACGCGGAAAGCCGGGCCTTGCGCCCGGCTTTTTGCGCGCCAAGCTTTGGCAAAAACTGTTGTAATTTCCGCGGTTTGCGTGTAAAATATACTTGGTTTTATCTAAGCCGAACCAGACTTCGGAGGCGTTCGATGGTATTTTCCAGTGTCGAATTTTTATGCGGCTTTCTGCCCGTCGTCCTGCTGCTGTATTTTCTGCTGCCGGGACGCCGGCTGAAAAACCGCTTTTTGCTGCTGGCCAGCCTCGGCTTTTACGCCTGGGGCGAGCCGCTTTACGTGCTGCTGATGCTGGCCTGCATCGCCGGCAACTGGGCGTTGGGTCTTTTGGCCGACGGCCGGCGCGGCGCCCTGCCGGGGCGGGCGGCGCTTTGCCTAATGCTCCTGTTCAACCTTTCGCTGCTCGGCGTGTTCAAATACGCGGGCTTCGTTATCGAGAGCCTGAACGCGGCCTTTGCGCTGGCGCTGCCGGTGCCGGAGGTCGTGCTGCCGATAGGCATTTCGTTCTTCACGTTTCAGGGTATGTCGTACGTGATCGACGTTTACCGGGGCGAGGCCAAGGCCCGCCGCAACCTGCTGGACGTAGGCCTTTACGTCGCCTTCTTCCCGCAGCTCATCGCCGGGCCGATCGTGCGCTATAACACCATCGCGGCGGAGATCGACGGCCGCCGGGAGAACTGGCAGGATCTCTGCGCCGGTATCGACCTGTTCATTATCGGCCTGGCGAAGAAGATGCTGCTGGCGAATAACTTCGCAATCGTGGCGGACAAGCTGTTCAACGCGGGCGGCTATGCCTCGCTTTCGGTGGGCGCGGCCTGGCTGGGGGCAATAGCCTACACCCTGCAAATATATTTCGACTTCGGCGGCTATTCTGATATGGCGATAGGGCTGGGGCGAATGTTCGGTTTTCATTTTCTGCCGAACTTCAATTATCCGTATATCTCCCGCAGCGTCACGGAATTTTGGCGGCGCTGGCATATGTCGCTTTCCGGCTGGTTCCGCGATTATGTTTATATCCCGCTGGGCGGCAACCGGCGCGGCCGGGGGCGGCAGGTGCTGAACCTGTTCATCGTCTGGCTGCTCACCGGCCTCTGGCACGGCGCGAACTGGACTTTTCTGGCCTGGGGGCTGTATTATTGCCTGTTTCTGGTGATCGAAAAGCTGACGGGCCTCTCCGAGAAGCTGCCTAAAGTGCCGGTGCTGAGCAATCTGCTGGTGCTGCTGGTCGTTATCTGCGGCTGGGTGCTGTTCCGCGCGCCGGATATCGCCGGGGCGGGCGAATATCTGGGCGCGATGTTCGGCGTCTTCGGCAACCCGCTGACGGACGAGACGTTTTTCTATCAGCTGGGCGAAAACAAGGTGCAGCTGATGTTGGCGGCGCTGGCGGCTACGCCGGTGCTGCCGTGGCTCGCGAAAAAGCTGCCACGCCTGCAGACCTTTGCCTGGGGGCTGCCGTTTGGCTGCTGCCGCGACCTCTTTTTGCTGCTGTTGCTTTTGCTGGGGCTGGCGTCGCTGGCCAAGGGCAGCTTTAACCCGTTCATTTACTTCAACTTCTGATATTTTGGCGCAAACGCGGTGGAAAGGAGGCGCGCCCCATGACGGATAACAACGCAGCGGCTGCTGCGGCGGCAAATACGGCGGAAAATACGGCGGCGCAGCCCCGCCCGCGGCGGCGCGTCTTTCTGCCGGTGACGTTCCTGTTGATCTTGGCGGTAATGTTCGCGGGCACGTTCGTGCTGCATTTTCCTACGTTCCGCAGCGAGATCGGCTGGGTGCGCGCCAACGTGGCGGGGAGCCTGCCGGAGCAGGCGGAGGCGCTGGTCGATCGCTGGACGGCGGACGCGGCGAGCAATATCTTCCTGCAGGAACGTTTGGTGGAGCTGGACGGTCTGGCCGCTCGCTTCTACGACAAGCATTTTGTGCGCGACACGGAATATTCCTATTCCGTGATAAAGGATAACCACGGCTGGCTGCAATTCATCACCTTCCCGGCGCAGCTGCGCGAGGTGGTGGCGGATATCGCGGCGTATAAGGCGCTGGGCGTGCCCATATTATACGTGCAGCCGCCCACCAAATATATCGACGGCTATACGGAATTCCCGCCGACGCTGCACGACCAAACGGCGGCCAACGCGGCCAACACCAAACAGGCGGTGCTGGACGCCGGGGTGGCGTATCTGGATCTGCGCGAGGCGGCGGAGGCGGACGAGCTGGATAAGGAAAAGCTGTTCTATCGCACGGACCACCATTGGCGGGTGGAGACGGCCTTCTGGGCGGCGCAGCAAACGGCGGCCGAGCTGGACGAGCTGTTCGGTCTGGGGCTTTTGGCCGACCCCGCTTATCTGGACGAGGCCAACTGGCGGCAGACGACCTGGCGGCAGAACTTCCTCGGCAGCCAGGGGCGGCGTGTGGGCCGCTTCTACGGCGGGCTGGACGATTTCACCCTGCTGGAGCCGGATTTTGCCACCGCTTTCAGCGTGCGCCTCTGGCAGCAGACGGGCGAGGTGACGGAGAAGGACGGCAGCTTTGCGGACGCTCTGCTGGAGCAATCCATGCTCACCGACCCCGACGTTTACACCAACCGCTACGGCGCGTATTGGGGCGCGGATTATCCGCTGGCGACGGCGGACAACCTGAATATAGAGGACGGCCCCACGCTGCTCATCATCAAAGACAGCTACGCGCTGCCGTTCGGGGCTTTTCTGGCTGCGGCGGCGGATAAGATATATATGGTAGACCTGCGATACTTCGATATCAACAATCTGAGCAGTTATATAACCGAGATCGCACCGGACGCGGTCATCATCATGTATTCCTGAGCCGAAGGAGGGGTAATTATGGCGGAGCAAAACGATTTCCGCACAGTCTCGCTGGACAAGACGGGCACCAAGCTGCGTATCATCGACCAGACCAAGCTGCCGAACAGCGTCGTCTGGCTGGAGATGGACGAGATCGAGCAGGTGTGGCAGGCGATACGCACTTTGGCGGTGCGCGGCGCGCCGGCTATCGGCGTGGCGGCGGCCACGGGGCTGGCGGTGGCGTCGGCTAAGATCCGCGCCAAGGATTTTGCCGAGTTTTACCAGCAATTCTGCCGCATGAAGGCATATCTGGCCACGGCGCGGCCCACGGCGGTGAACCTCAGCTGGGCGCTGGAGCGCATGAAGCAGGTGGTGCTGCAAAACAAGATGTATGACCCTATCACGATCAAGGGGGCGCTGCTCACCGAGGCCGAGGCCATCGCCGAGGAGGATATCGCGCGCTGCCGGGCGATCGGCCAGGCCGGGCTGCCGCTGCTTGCGGGCGTGCGCGCCGTGCTGACGCATTGCAACGCCGGGCGGCTGGCGGCGGTGCAGTATGGCACGGCGCTGGCGCCGCTCTATCTGGCAAAGGAGCAGGGGCAGGATATCCGCGTGTTTGTGGACGAGACGCGCCCGCAGCTGCAAGGCGCGCGGCTCACCGCCTGGGAGCTGCACGAGGCTGGCATCGAGGTGACGCTGCTCTGCGACAACATGGCCGCGGCCGTTATGGCGGCCGGGCTGGTGGACGCGGTGATCGTGGGGGCGGACAGAGTGGCCGCCAACGGCGACGTGGCGAACAAGATCGGCACCAGCGGGCTGGCAATAATGGCGGAGAGCTTCGATATTCCGTTTTACGTGGCCGCTCCCGGCTCGACGGTGGATATGGCCTGCCAGGCGGGGCGCGACATCGTGGTGGAGAACCGCGAGGCGGCGGAGGTGACGGAGCTTTGGTATGAGCAGCCAATGGCCCCGGAGGGCATAGACGTATTCAACCCGGCCTTCGATATCACCCCGGCCGGGCGCATAACCGCCGTTATCACGGATCACGGCGTGATCGGGCAGCCGCTGGCGGAGAATCTGGCGGCGGCGTTCGGCGGCTGAGGAGGCGCTGTATGAAGGATATTACTTACGAACAGGCGGCGGCCGCTATCGTGGCGGCCGGGCGGCGGCTTTATCAGGCGGGGCTGGTGGCCGGCAACGACGGCAACCTGAGCGTGCGTCTGAACGAAAACGAGGTGCTGCTGACGCCGACGGGGCTTTGCAAGGGCGAGCTGACGGAAGCCTCGCTGGTGCTGGTGGATATGCAGGGGCGCGTTTTGGCAGGCGAGCTTCCGCCCACCTCGGAGGCGGCGCTGCATCTGGCGGTATACCGGGCCGACGCGGCGCACCGGGCGGTGATCCATGCTCACGCGCCGTATGCCGCGGCTTTTGCGTTGGCGGGGCGCAGCCTGGCCGGCAGCCGTCTGGCCGAGGTGACGGAATGTCTGGGCGAGATACCGCTTTTGCCCTATGCCGCGCCCGGCAGCCAAGCGCTGGCGGAGCAGGCGGGGCAGGCGGCGGGCCAATATCGCGGGGCGCTGCTGGCAGCGCACGGCCCGGTCTGCTGGGGCGGCGATATGCGGCAGGCGCTCTACCGGCTGGAGGAGCTGGAGCTGGCCTGCAAGATCACGCTGCTGGCGGAACAGCTGCATTGACTATAAATTGAGCCGATATAAAATAAGAAGCGAGGCGTTGGCCTCGCTTTTTTATGACTTCGGTTTGCAGAACAGAGCGGCCAGGAACGAAAAGATGATCGCGGTGGAAACGCCCGCGCCCGTCACCTCGAAAATCCCGGTCAAAAGGCCGATCCAGCCGTTAGTCGCATATTCCAGCAGCGCGCCCTGCACCAGCGAGCTGCCGAAGTTGGTGATCGGCGTGGTAGCGCCCGCCCCGGCAAAGTCGACCAGCGGTTGATACCAGCCGAGGCCGCCCAGCACCGCGCCCAGCACCACAAAGCCGACCATGGTGTGAGCCGGGGTCAGCTTGAAGCGCTGCATCAGCAGCTGGCCCGCCGCGCAGAAGCAGCCGCCGACCAAAAAGGCCCAGACGAACTTGAGCAGCATTTATACCACCTCCCAGCTGATAGCGTGCGCGATACCGGGTATGCTCTCTTTTTGCTGCGTGGTCAGCGGCGAGAGCAGCGCGCCCGTGGCCACCAGCAGCACGCGCTTTAAGCGCCCGCGTGCCATTTCCCGCCTGATATGCCCGCAGGCGGTGGCGGCCAGGCAGCCGCAGCCGGAGCCGCCCGCCAGATTTTTCGGCTCGTCGCTGAAGATCATTTTGCCCGCGTCGTTCAGCTGCCCTGACGGGATAAAAACCCCGGCGTTGGCGAGCAGATCCAGCAAAAGGTTGCTGCCGACGCGCCCCAGATCGCCGGTCAGTATCAAGTCGTAATGGTCGGGGCGGACGCCGCGCTCCTTAAAATGCGCCAGCAGGGTGTCGCAGGCGGCCGGGGCCATCGCGGCCCCCATGTTGAACGGGTCGGCGACGTTGAGGTCGACCACGCGGCCCACGGTGGCGCTGGTGAGCCTTATCTGTGCGCCCGAAGGCTTGGCGGGGAAGTCCGGCGCGGCGATAACGGCCGCCCCCGCGCCCGTCACGGTTATCTGCGTCGTCTCGTTTTTCTGCGCGCCGTATTCGTTGGGGTAGCGGAACTGCTTTTCCGCGGCGTTGGTGTGGCTGCCGGCGGAAGCGAGTGTCAGCCTGCCCGCCCCGCCGGCCGCGGCCAGCGCCGCCAGCTGCATACCCTCCACCATGGTGGAGCAAGCGCCGAACAGGCCGAAATACGGCACGCCGAGGCTCCGCGCCGTGAAGCTGCTGCTGGTTATCTGGTTTTGCAGATCGCCGGAAAAATGCAGATTCAGCTCGTCGCGACCAATGCCGGCCCAGCGCACGGCCAGGTTGCACGCCTCCTCCAGAAACTTCTGTTCGGCGGCCTCATAGCTCTTTTGGCCAAGATAAGGGTCTTTGTGGATAACGTCGAAATCGGCGGCCAGCGGCCCTTCGCCCTCGCGCTTGCCGACGACCGAGCCCGTGCCGAGCAGCAGCGGCGCGGGGTCGAAAAGCCAGGTCTGGCGGCCGGCTAAGCTAACGCTCACAGCGCCCCGCCTCCCAGTTCCAAAAACAGCACCTTGATTATCGCGACGACAAAGCCCGCTACCGCACCGAAAACGATGACCGGCCCGGCCACCTTGAACATATTGCCGCCCACGCCCAGCACGAAGCCCTCGCTGCGGTATTCCAGCGCCGCGGCGGACATCGTGTTGGCAAACCCCGTGATCGGGACGGCGCTGCCCGCCCCGGCAAACTGGGCTATGCGGTCGTAAACGCCGCAGGCCGTCAAGACGATAGCGATGATGATCATAACGGCGGCGGTCGGCGCGCCCACCGTCGTTTCGGTGCAGCCGCCGAAGCGCAGCAACAGCAGCTGCACGCCCTGAGCAAAGGCGCAGATCAGCCCGCCCGTCCAAAAAGCGTTGCAGCAGTTGCGCAATATGTGCTGCGGCGGCCGGTTATTTTCCTGCAACTGTTGATATTCCGCCCGGCGCGCCTGCATTTGGGCGGCGGCGGAATAGGGGCTGGGCGTCTGATTGCCCGTTTTTTGTCTGCCTGACATGACGATCTCTCCTTTTGTTGGCAAATTCGGCTGTTTCGGTTAATATTCTGCGGTATTTGGCGGCAATTATACGCGCGCATAATCGGCGGCGGCGCGTGGCAGAATAAGCGCAGTCTGCAAATACCGCCCGACGGGCGCATCAGGGAGGTCAATATGCTGCTGTTGATCATTCGCACGGCGGTGCTGTATCTGGTGACGATGCTCTCCATGCGGGCAATGGGCAAACGTCAAATTGGCCAGCTGCAGCCCTTTGAGCTGGTGGTCATTTTGATAATTTCCGAGATGGCCACCATCGGCGTGCAGAGCAACGGCCTGCCGCTTCTGACCAGCCTGCTCCCTATCGCGGCGATCACCGTGTTGCAAATAAGCATAGCTCTGCTCAATCTGAAAAGCCAGCGCTTCCGCGCCGTGGTCTGCGGCCGCCCGGCCTTCGTTATCCGCAACGGCGAGATTTTGGAGGAGGAGATGCGGAAGCTTCGGTTGAACGTGAACGACCTGCTGGAGCAGCTGCGTTATAAGGGGTTCTTCGACCCGTCCGAGGTGGAATTCGCGTTGCTGGAGACGAACGGACAGCTCTCCGTGCTGCCGCGGGCGGATAAGCGGCCCGTCCAGCCGGCCGATCTGGAATTGAGAGTGCCGCACGAGATACCCGCCGTTATGCTGATCGTGGACGGCGTGGTGCAGCGGCGGCATTTGCAGAACTCCGGTTATGACGAGGCGTGGCTGCACAAAAAGCTGGCGCAGTATAATATAAGCGGCCCGGCGGAGGTGTTCTTCCTCAGCGTGGACTATCAGGGGCATATCTTCTGCCAGCTAAAAAGCCGAAATGGAGCGGGCAGCCCGCCGCCGGTGCGCGAGGGCGCGGGGAAAACGGCCCCGGCCGCCGCCGGGCGGGGCTGCAGCGGGCAGAGCGAGGGGGCGAAATAATGCGGCTTACTTATAACAGGCGGCTGGCGCTTTATCTGCTGCTGGCGACGCTGCTGGTGCTGGCGCTTTGCCTTTGGTGCCGCTTTTACGTGCAGAGCGCGGCGGCGGAGCTGGAGCAGGGCCTGGCCGGGCTGGATTCTCTGATACTTGCGGCGGACTGGACGCAGGCGGAGCAGCGGCTTGCGGCGGAACTGGCGCTTTGGCAAAAGAAGCGTGCCGTCTGGCAGGGGTTGATGAATCATCAGGACGTGATGAACGTCGACCTGGCGTTCGCGAGCCTTCAGGCGTATCTGCTGCGGCAGCAGACAGAGGATACGCTGAACCAGCTGGCTATCGTGCGCTATTATCTGGCGCAGACAGCGGCCAATGAGCGGCTGACCTGGCCGAATTTCTTCTAAATAAAAAAGGCTGTGCCCGCGTTTGGGGCATAGCCTTTGATTTTGATATATTTTCGCGGTATCATTCCTCCAGCAGGGAGGCCAGCTCCTCCCATTCCTGCAGGGCGGCGTCCAGCCGGGCGCGCTCCGCGTCGGCCTGGCGGCTGAGGCTGGCGGCCTGCTGATAATCGCTGGCTGTGGCCGGGTCGGCCAGCTGTTCTTCCAGCGCCGCGATATTCGCCTCGCGCTCGCCGATCTCCGCTTCCAGCCGGGCCAAGCGCGTCTGTTGGCGGCGGTATCTGGCGGCCTGCTCCTTCTGCGCCTGATAGGCGAGCTTGCCGTCGCTGTCCGGCCGGGGCGGGGCGGCGGCCACATTTGGCTGCGGTTTAGCTGCCGCGCGTTTTTCCAGATAATAGGCGTAGTTGCCGAGGTATTCGGTCAGGCGGCCGTCGGCCAGCACGACGATCTTCTCCGCCAGAGCGTTGATAAAATAACGGTCGTGCGAGATAGCCAGTATCGCCCCGTCGAAGCGGCGCAGAGCCTCCTCCAGCGCCTCGCGCCCGGCGATATCCAGATGATTGGTCGGCTCGTCCAGCAGCAGCAGATTCGGCTGCGAAAGCAGTATTTTCAAGAGGCCCAGCCGCGCCTTTTCCCCGCCGGAGAGGACGCCGCAGGGCTTTTCAATATCCTCGGCATAGAACAGAAAGGCGGCCAGCGCGGAGCGGAGCTCGGTCTCGGTCATTTTCGGGTAGGCGTTCCGCAGGTGCTCCAGCAGGGTGTCCGGCGTGTCCTCCAGCTTCTGCACCTGGTCGAAATAGCCGATCTTCAGCCCCGCGCCCAGCGTCACCGTGCCGGCGGTGGGCGCAAGCTGCCGCATGATCAGGCGGAAAAGCGTCGTTTTGCCGACGCCGTTTTGCCCCAGCAGGCAGACCTTTTCGCCCTTATGCAGGCTGAAATCCAGCTTTTCAAACAGGGGCTTGGCGCCAAATTGCTGCGTGACGCCGCGAAGCTCCAAAAGATCGTTGCCGGAGGCTGGCGCGGCGGCGAAGCGGAAGGCAAGCTCCTGCGGCTGGCGCTCCACGGCGGTGAGCCGGGCCTGCAGGCGCTGCACCTGCTTTTCCTTGCTATGCGCCGTCACCAGTGTTTTTTCGCGGTTCCATTGCTTCTGCTGCTTGATGATGCTTTCCACGCGGCTGATCTCGCGGTTAAGGTTGGCGTTAGCCCGCAGCTCGGCTTCGCGGGCCGCGCCGTATTGCTGCTTGAACGCGCTGAAATTGCCCTTATAGAGCTTCAGACGGTGATTTTGCAGGTGCAGCGTGTGGTCGGTCACCCGGTCGAGGAAAAAGCGGTCGTGCGAGATGACGATATACGCGGTGTTTTGCGCGCGCAGAAAATCCTCCAGCCATTCCAGCGACGCGATGTCCAGATGATTGGTCGGCTCGTCCAGCAGCAGCAGATCCGCGCCGGAGAGCAGCAATTTTGCCAGCGAGAGCTTGGCCCGCTGCCCGCCGGAAAGCTCGTAAAGCTGGCGGTCAAAATCCGCTGGCGCAAAGCCCAGCCCCAGCAGCGTGCTTTTCACCCGGCTTTGATACGTGAGGCCGCCGCCGTCGATATACGCCTCGTTCAGGCGGAATTGCTGCTCCACCAGCTCCTGCTGCTCGGCCGGCCCGGCGCTCTGCAGCCGCCGGTTCACGTATTCCAGCTGCTGCTCCAGCTCGCGCAGGGGTTGAAAGAGTGACAAAAGCTCGCCCTGCAGCGTGCGGCGGTGGTTCGGCAGCTCCTGCTGCATAACGCCGATCTTCAAGCCTTTGGGCGCGATGATCTCCCCCGCGGTGGGGGCGACTTCGCCCGTCAGCACGCGGAAAAGGCTGGTCTTGCCCGCGCCGTTGACGCCGACCAGGCCGTATTTGCCCTTGGCCTCGATCGCACAGGTGCAGTCGGTGAAGACCGGCTTTTCCAGGTAGGCCAGAGATAGTTTGTTCAGGGTCAGCAGCGCCATTTCGTCCTCCGTTTTATCGCCAATGCTGTGTTATATTTTACCGCAAACGCGGACAAAATGCAAACCCGCCGGGCGGCCGAAACGCAGCGAAGTTTTTTCGGAAATTATTGAAAAAATCGCAAAAAAAGTGTTGACTTTCCCCGGCCGGAGTGATATTATATAAAAGCACCTGTTAAAAAGGTGTTGGCGACGTATGCCGCAAAGCCGTATGCAGCGCGGTTTCCGCCGTCGCAGGAATAGGTCTTTGAGAACTAAATAGTGAGCAGCCAAGTTCAAGCAAGAGAAGTAAGGAAG
>CANQSW010000019.1 GCA_947626615.1 uncultured Peptococcaceae bacterium
AAGCGGATTATGGCCTGCGGCAGGCTGTGATCGCGGAATGGGCTGCCACCCTGCTCTCTTATACGCTCAAATTTGGCCTCCAAAAGCGGCGTGTTCGGCGGCGCAAACGGCAGCCGCACGATTATCAGCAGCGACAAATTATCGCCTTTAACGTCCACGCCCTCCCAAAAGCTGTTCACGCCCAGCACGCAGCAGCGCGGGTTCTGCTGCATACTCTCCAGAATAAACCCGCGCCCTCCGCTGACGCCGTGGGCCAACAGCTTTATGCCGCTGTCCTTCAGCCTGGGGCGCAGCAGCCGCTGCACGCCGTTTAGCTGCTGATAAGACGTAAACAGCACCAGCGTCCGGCCGTTTGCGGCCAACACCAGCTTGCTGATAGCGTCGGCCAGCTGCTCTTCGATCAGCAGTTCGTCGTTTTTGGTATAATCGTCGATATCGTTCGCCAACAACAGCCGCGCGTCCCGGGTAAAATCGAACGGCGACGGCAGCAGACATTCCCGCACCGGCAGTTCCTGGTCAGGCAGGCCCAGCTCGCTGGAAAAATAGCTGAAATCGTTATTGGCCAGCGTGGCCGACGTGAACACGATGCTCTGCCGGCCGCTGTACACGCAGCGGTTCAACAGCGGCCGGATATCCTCCGGCGCAGCCCACCAATGCAGCAGTTCTATGCTCTGGCCGCCCTCGCTGTAACGGCTGCACTCCAGCCAAACCACGCAGTCGGTCTCGGCCTGTGCGTCGCGGCCGTCCAGCAGTAGCTGCGCCGTTTGCTGCAATTCCGCCGTCTGCGCGGCCAGAGTTTGCAGCGCCGCCGTCATATCCAGCGCAAAATACGGGTTATCGTCGCCGCCCGCTTCATATAAAAGCTCGCTGATTGCGGCGGAAAGACGCTTCAACTCAAACAACAGGTCGCTGAGAGAATCCTCCAGCGGCTGCCAGAGGTCGGCGTTATAGCGCTGCTCCAGCAGGCGGATCTGCCGGGGCGCCAATTTATATTGCCGGTAGAACCAGTCGGTGGCCTGCTCAAAAGCCTGACAGGCAGGGAAAACGTCCTCCTGCGCTTTGATGAATTTAGCCAGCTTAACGGTGACAGCGCCTTCGGGCAGCAGCTTTTGCAGACCCTGTAGCAGCTCCTGCGGCTTGTTGTGCTGCCAGAACATATTCAGCAGCCGTTTAATGTCCCGGGCGGAAAATCGGCGGGAAAACTGACGCTCTGCCGCCTGCGGCAGCTGGTGGGCCTCGTCGATTATCAGCAGCGGCGCGGCAGGCAGAATGTTGCCGCCTGTCTCGCCCTCGCAGGCAGCGGCGGAAAGCAGCAGCGAGTGGTTGATGATGAGCAGATTGGCCTGTTGCGCCAGCCGCCGGGCTTTGGTCACGAAGCAAGAGTTGCGGTTATAGCGGCAGTTGAAGCTCGCGCAGGATTCTGAAGCCGCGGAAAGGCCCTGCACGGTCTCCAGCTCCCAGCCCCAAAGGTTAAGCTGGCTGAAATCGCCGCTTTCGGTCAAAGTGAGCCAATGCGCCAGCCTCAGATAGAGCGCCAGCGTCGCCGCCGTGGCGCTCAGCTTGGTCTGCTGCCATTTGCGCAGGCAGATATAGTTGGTGCGGCCCTTCAGCACGGCGGAGCGAAAATCCACGCCCGATTTGGCCTGCAATTCCCGCCGCAGCATTGGTATGTCTTTATTCAGCAGCTGTTCCTGCAGGTTGATAGTGTTGGTGCTGATGATGACCTGCTGCCTGCTGCCCAGAGAATAGAGCGCCGCCGGCAGCAGATAGGCCAGACTTTTGCCGGTACCCGTTCCCGCCTCGGAGAGCAACACGCAGCCATCGTTGAAAGCCCGCGCCACCTGGCGGGACATTTCTATCTGTTCGGTACGCACTTCAAATTTATCGTCTGGCAGCGCCAAAAAGAAGTCGTCTATTTCTCCCAGCGGCAGCTGATAAGCCGGGTTGGCCTCGTCCTCGTCGAAGCCCGGCCCGAAAGACGCGGAATCCAGCCCGGCCGGAGGCTCTGCCGGCAAAACGCGGCCCTGCCCTTCGCGCCGGGCGTAAAGGGCACGCAGCAGGTTTGCCAGCGGCGAGTTTACCGGCTGCGCTATGAGCATAAATTCCTGCCACAGCTTATCCGGCAGGCCGGCGATCCCCCGCAGCATAAAAAGCAGCAGCTCCGCCGTTCCGGCGGCGTCGGCCAGCGCGCGGTGCAGCGCGTCGTGTTCGATCTCGCATTGCTCCAGCAGATAGCCCAGGCGGAAATAGCGGTTCGTCGGCCAGAGCAGCTTGGCCAGGTCTATCGTATCCAGCCATTGCGGCTCTTGGGCCAGCAGCGGGTTCAAAAATGCCGATTCAAACGACATATTGTGCGCCACCCAGCAGCCGATATCGCCGGCAAAAGCCTGCAGCCGACTTATCGCTTCTGCCAAGCTCGGCGCGTCAGCCAGCATGGCGTTGGTTATCCCCGTCAGTTCGGAAATTTCGTCGGAGAGCAGCCCGGTAGGCTTGACCAAGGTTTGAAAATCGGCACAAACAGCGCTGTCAACGATCTTGACAGCGCCGATCTCAATTATTTCGTCAACTCCCGGCTCAAGCCCGGTCGTTTCCAGATCTATAACGATAAAATCCAAAATTGCCCCCAGAAATCAAGCTGATAAAAATAAATTACCTGTAATATATTTTCTGGCAGACTGGCAGAAATCCTGCCGGCAAGGCAAAATTCCGCCTCGCTCAAAGGTTCGGTATCAGCAGCTTTTGCCCGGCGTAGATTTTCGCGCCGTACATATCGTTCAACTGGCAGGTCGCATAAACGGCGGCGCTCATATTGCCGCAATAATCCGGGTTGGCTTCGTGTATCAGCTCCCACATGGTATCCCCCGCGCTCACGGTCACAACGGTGCAGTCCATTCCTTCCGCGGCGGTGGAATCCGCCAGGGCGCTCACGGCAAAGGACATTATAAAAATAAACACCAACAGCAGCAGACCCACTCTGTCCCATCTGACGCGGCGGTTTCGTTTCTGATCGTTTCTTTTCATTGTATTCACCCTCCAGTCGCGGCTTGCTTATAGGAATGTCTGCGATACGATTATGCAAACATTTGTTCGCTCTGTTAGTATTATAGCGAACATTTGTTCAGTTGTCAAGCATTTTTCCAAACAAATGTTTGCTTTTTGTAAAAATTTGTGTTATAATATGAGCGTAATAAGTCACCACGCCAATTTTTCTGCTTTGATTAAGGAGAATTTTTATGATCTACACAGATTTAACTTCGCGGCAGGCCGACGTGCTGGAGTATATCAAACGGGTTATGCAGACCAAGGGTTATCCCCCCACCGTGCGTGAGATCTGCGACGCCGTGGGGCTAAAATCCCCCGCCACCGTGCACGCCCATTTGAAGGCGCTGGAGGATAAGGGCTATATCCGGCGCGATTCCTCCAAGCAGCGCGCCCTGGAGATCGTGGGCGACAACACGGTCGCTCTGATCAATAACCCCGATGATTTTTACGGCGCGCAGAGCAGTAACAAAGAAATGGCCGAAGTTCCCCTGCTGGGCTCTATCGCCGCCGGGCAGCCGCTTTTCGCCGAAGAACAGATCGAAGACGTTTATCCGCTGCCGCTGGATTTTCTGAACTCCAACAGCCAGCTGTTTATGCGGCGGGTGCGCGGTGAAAGCATGATAGAAGCCGGTATCCTTAACGGCGATCTGATCATCGTGGAAAAAACGCCCGTTGTCAGAAACGGCGAGATCGCCGCTGTTTTGCTGGACGATTCCGCCACCGTAAAATATTTTTATAAGGAAAACGGCCGCTACCGGCTGGAACCCGCCAATTCCGCCATGTCCAGCATCATCGCCTTCGACGTGCAGGTTTTGGGGCGCGTCATCGGCCTGCTCCGCCGCTTTTAGGCCGACCCTTACACACTCAATATGCAGCGCGGCCAACTGCGCCTGAAATTATTATCGCCGCCCGGCACTCTGCTTGCCGGGCGGTTTCCCTATTTATCGGGAATTTGCGCCCAGCGGCCGGCTAGTTTATAAAATATTTGTAAATTTTTATAAATATTTACCAAATATACCTTGTCAGGGCCGGGGAAATTTGCTATTATATAGGCAGATTTATCTATTCCAACATACGGAGGTTGAAGAAAATGAAAAAGTTGTTTGCATTGTTGTTATCTGTTATCATGGTGCTGGCTCTGGCCGGCTGCGGCGGCGGCGACACCAATGGCGGCGGCACTGAAGCCGAGCTGCCTCTGGTGGAAAGCGGCAAGCTGATCATGTCCACCAACGCTCAGTTCCCGCCCTATGAAATGGTAGCCGACGGCGAGGGCGCTTATAACGGCTTTGAGGGCATCGACGTTGAGATCGCCGCTAATCTGGCGGAGAGACTGGGTCTGGAGCTGGTCATCGACGATATGGACTTTGACTCCGCTCTGGTAGCCGTGCAGCAGGGCAAGAGCGATATGGTGCTGGCCGGCCTCACCTACCGCGAAGACCGCGATCAGGTCATGGATTTCTCCACCAGCTACGCTCAGGGCGTGCAGGTAGTCATCGTGCCCGACGGCTCTGATATCACCGATATGGACGCTCTGGCCAACGATAAAATGATCGGCGTGCAGCGCGGCACCACCGGCGAGATCTACGCCAGCGATACGCCGGAAAACGGCGGCTACGGCGAGGATCACGTCCGCGCTTATGATAACGGCGCGCTGGCCGTGCAGGCCATGTTGAACGGCCAGATCGACGCGGTCATCATCGATAACGGCCCGGCGCAGGCTTACGTTGACGCCAACCCCGGCCTGCATATTCTGGACGGCGAATGGGTCGTTGAGGATTACTGCCTGGCCGTCAACGAAGGCAACACCGCTCTGCTGGAGGCTCTGAACACCGAGCTGGAAGCCATGATCGCCGACGGCACGGTCCAGACCATTATCGACAAATACATTACTGCGGAATAAGCGATAAATTTTTCCGAACCTTGCGGAGGGGCAGCCTGATCTTCTCGGCTGCCTCTCCTTTTCATTCCCAAGTTAAAAGAGATGATACAAATGAATGTCGATCAGCTTTACGAAACACTATCGCAGATACCAAAAACTGACCTGGCCATGTGGCAGGACGTTTTCTTGAAATTCTACCGGGCCTGGTTTGCCGAAGACCGCTGGCTGAACTATTTTGAAGGCTTGGTGACCACGATCGAGGTCACGATCATCGCGTTGATAATCGGCGTGGTGCTGGGCGTTCTGGTGGCCATGATACGCACCGCGCACGACCAGCAACGCCCCGGCACGCATAACTTCGTGTTGGGCTTCTTAAACGGCATATCGCAGGTCTACGTCACGATAATCCGCGGCACGCCGATGATGGTGCAGTTGATGATCTGGGGCTTCGTAATTTTCGCCACCAGCCGCAACTTCACTCTGGTCGGCGCTTTAGGTCTGGGCGTAAACTCCGGCGCGTACGTGGCCGAGATCATTCGCGGCGGCCTGATGTCGCTCGACCCTGGCCAGATGGAGGCCGGCCGCTCGCTTGGCCTGAACTACATACAGACCATGCGTTTCATCGTTATCCCGCAGGCGTTTAAGGCGATACTCCCCTCTTTGGGCAACGAATTTATCGTGCTTTTGAAGGATACGTCCCTTATTTCGGTCATTGCCGGCAAAGAGATCGTTTACGCGGCCCGCGCTATCGGCGCCAGAACCTACGAATACATGTTCCCATTCGTTATCACGGCTATCATGTATCTGATCATGGTGCTTATCTTCAGCTGGCTGCAGGGCAAACTGGAAAGGAGGCTGCGTCGTAGTGATAGACGTTAAGAATCTGACCAAATCCTTTGGTTCTCATGTGGTGCTGAACAATATCTCACAGCATATCTATCCTGGCGAGAAGGTGGTCGTGATCGGGCCTTCCGGCTCTGGCAAATCTACTTTTCTGCGTTGTTTGAACCTGCTGGAAGAGCCGACCAGCGGCACGATAACCTTTGACGGCGTGGATATAACCGACCCCAAGGTGGATATAAACGCCGTCCGCCGCCAGATGGGCATGGTGTTCCAGCATTTCAATCTCTTCCCCAACATGAATATCTGCGACAACATCACGCTTGCCCCGGTGCAGACCGGCCTGATGAAGAAGGACGAGGCGGTGGAGATCGCGCACGCCCTCTTAAAGCGCGTCGGGCTGGACGATAAGGCCGACGCCTACCCCGCCCAGCTCTCCGGCGGCCAGAAGCAGCGTATCGCTATCGTGCGCGCGCTGGCGATGAAGCCGAAGCTGATGCTGTTCGACGAACCCACCTCCGCGCTCGACCCGGAAATGGTCGGCGAGGTTTTGAACGTGATGAAGCAACTGGCCGATGAAGGCATGACGATGGTTGTGGTGACGCACGAAATGGGCTTCGCCCGCGAGGTCGGCTCGCGTATCCTCTTTATCGACGGCGGCCAGGTGCAGGAGGAAAATTCACCGGAAGAATTTTTCAGCCACCCGAAGAATCCGCGCCTGCAAGACTTTTTGAGCAAGGTGCTCTAAGCCTAAAACACAATAAAAAAAGCAGCTGAGCCGTTTTTATCGGTCGCAGCTGCTTTTTTGCGTTGAAAGCGTTTAGTTTATAACTTGGCGATAACTGCGTCTGCCACCTGCGTCGTGGTGGCCGTGCCGCCCATATCGGGGGTGAGCGCCTGTTTTTCCACCAAAATTTCTTCGATAATGTCGATGATGCGTTTGCCCCAGGCGGGATAACCAAAGTGATCCATCATCTGACTCACGGCCCAAATGCTTGCCAGCGGGTTAGCGATCCCCTGCCCCGCAATATCCGGCGCAGAGCCGTGTATCGGCTCGAACATCGAGGGGAAAGTGCCGTCCGGGTTTAAGTTAGCGCCGGCCGCCAAGCCCATGCCGCCGGCAATAGCCGCGCCAAGGTCGGTCAAAATATCGCCAAACAGGTTGCTGGTGACGATAACGCCGAAACGCTTCGGGTCTTTCACCATGAACATACTGGCCGCGTCCACCAGCAGGGCGCGCGTTTCCACGTCAGGGTAATCCCGTCCCACTTCCTTAAAGATCTGATCCCAGAACACCATCGAATAATTGAGGGCGTTGCCTTTGCTGATACTGGTTAGCGAGGTCTTTTTCTCGCGCGCCAGCTCATAGGCGTAGCGGATAACGCGCTCGCAGCCCTTGCGGGAGAAAACGCCGTTCTGGATAACGACTTCGTTCGGCTGATCCTTATACAGCCAAGCGCCGCTGCCGGCGTATTCGCCCTCGCTGTTTTCCCGCACGAACACCATATCCACGTCCTCCGGCTTAACGCCTGCCAGCGGGCATTGCGCGCCCTTAAGCAGCTTGACCGGCCGCAGATTGACGTACTGATCGAAACCCTTGCGGATCTTCAGCAGCAGATCCCAGAGCGAGATATGATCCGGCACGTCGGGCCGCCCCACTGCGCCCAGATAGATAGCGTCGCAGTCACGCAAAAGCTCCAGGCCGTTTTCCGGCATCATGCAGCCGTTGGCCAGATAATAATCGCAGCCCCAGGGATACCAGGTGAAGTCGAACTTAAAGCCGCCGTCGGCTTCGGCCAGCTTCTCCATAACGCGCACGCCCTCGCGAATGACCTCCGGCCCGATACCGTCGCCAGGGATAACGGCAATTTTGTAAGTTTTCATTTTTATAGACCTCCTGCTTATACAGCCAGCCTTACGGACGCAGGCCCAAACCGCCCTCAAGCGTCAACGTCTCGCCGGTCAGGAATTTGAAATCGGGCATGGCCAGCTGCACGCAAACGCGGCCGATCTCCGTCTCCACGTTGCCGTAGTGGCCCATCGGCGGCATATGCACGTTCTTTTCAAAAGCGTCGGGATAAGCGTTTTTGAAGTTTTCCAGCTGCGCCGTCCAGGCCAGCGGGCAGATGACGTTTACGTTGATATTGTCCTTGCCCCATTCCGTGGCGGCCACCCGGCTAAGCCCCCGGATACCCTCCTTGGCCGCGGCATAAGCGCATTGGCCGAAGTTGCCGAAAAGCCCCGCGCCAGACGCGAAATTGATGACCGAGCCCTGACTTTTGGCCAGATAAGGATAGCAGGCCTTCATATAATAAAATGCCGCGTACAGGCCGGAATACAGCGCCAGATCAAACTGCTCGGTGGTGTGGTCGGCCAGAGTTACGCCAGAGGCGGAAGCCTGCGCGTTGTTGATCAGCACCTGAATACCGCCAAACGCGTCGACGGCCTGATCGACGACGTTCTGCACCACATTTTCGTTATCCGCACCGGCGGAAACGTCGGCCGCAACGGCCAGCACTTTGATGCCGTAGGCCGCCTCAAGGTCATCTTTTGCTTCCGTCAGTTTTTTCAGGTTGCGCCCGGTGATGACCAGATTCGCGCCTTCCTTGGCGTAGGCCGTGGCGATACCGTAGCCGATCGAGCCGCAGCTGCCGTCCGCCAGGGTGGCCTTGCCGCCGCCGGTGATAATAGCGGTTTTACCTGTTAAAAAGCCCATGATAGTATCCTCCTGTTTGCTTGCAGATTTTGGTTCTATGACCATAATTTGATTATAGCCCATTTCGCGGCGTTTAGCAATCATAATTTTAACAGAAAAGCGGAGGGCCGCAGCCCTCCGCTTTATCCGTTTTTAACTTTATTTACTGCGCGCCGCCCTCGACGACGAGGCTCTCCATATAATCCATGCCGTAGGTATCGGCCAGAGTCGCCTTATAATCCTCGTGGAAGAAGTTTTCTTCGCCCAAAGCCACGATCTCATCGTTCAGCCAATCGAGCAGCGTAGCGTTGCCCTTGCTCACAGCCGGCGCTATGGTGTCCTGATTGCCCAGCTCCGGGATACCCACGGTGTAGCCCGCGTTTTGCAGAGCATAGGCCAAAACCTCGGTGTTGTCGTTGGCCCAGGCCGCGCCGTTACCGTTTTCCAGCGCGTTTTTCGCGGTGGCGTAGGAATCGTATTTCTGCAGCTTGATATCGGGATAATTATTGATCAGATAAGTCTCCGCCGTGGTGCCGGAAATAACGATCATCTCGTCGTCGGCGGCCCAGTCGTCCAGGCTCTCGATCACGCGGTCGGAGGGCGATACGACGCCCAGCGCCACGTTCATGTAGGGCGCGGCAAAATCTACTTCCTCCGCGCGCTCCGGGGTAACGGTGAAATTCGCGAGAATGATATCTACCTTGCCGGTCTGCAAATATTCGGTGCGGTTGGCGGCTTCGGTGGAAACAAAGTTCACCTTAACGCCCAGATCCTCGCCGATACGGCGGGCAAAATAAACGTCGTAGCCCTGATATTCGCCGTTTTCGTCTACATAGCCGAAGGGGTTTTTGTCCGAGAACACGCCGATGTTGATCGTGCCGTCGGCCTTGATCTCGTCCACCGTGCGATAAACGACGCCGTTATCGCCGGAGCCGCTGGCGTCGCCTCCGCCGCAGGCCGCCAGACTGAACACCAACAGCCCCAGCAGCGCCATAACCAGCAAAAATTTCATCTTTTTCATAAAATTCCTCTCCTTTTAACGATTTAATAAAATTTATAAAAATTTTTCAGCTCAATCTTCCGCCGGCGCGTGATGCTTCACCGCCGCAAACTCAAACATATTCAAAAACTGTCTGGCCCGTTCCGTCTGCGGGTTGGTGAAAAATATTTCCGGCGGCGTGTTTTCCAGAATATTACCGCCGTCCAGAAAGATCACCCGGTCGGCGATAGCGCGGGCAAACTGCATTTCGTGCGTAACGATCAGCATCGTCCGCCCCTGCGTGGCCAGCTTCAGTATAACGTCCAGCACCTCGCGCACCATTTCCGGGTCTAACGCCGCGGTAACTTCGTCAAAAAGCAGCATCTCCGGGTGCATACAAAGCGCCCGCACGATCGCCACGCGCTGCTTCTGCCCGCCGGAAAGCTCTCTGGGGTAGCTGGCCGCCTTATCCTTTAGCCCCACTCTCTCCAGCAGCGTCAGCGCTTCCGCCTCTGCCTCAGCCTTGGCGCGCTTTTGCACCTTGCGGGGCGCCAACACTATGTTATCCAGCACGGAAAGATGCGGGAACAGGTCGTAGCTCTGGAACACCATGCCCACCTTCTGACGCAGCTCGGTGATATTTTTGCCGTCCGGCTTTATCGGCTCGCCGTCAAGCAGTATCTCGCCCGCCTGTATCGGCTCCAGCGCGTTGATACAGCGCAGCAGCGTGCTTTTGCCGCAGCCGGAAGGCCCGACCACGACGATGACCTCGCCCTTATGCACGTCCAGCGAAAGATCGTCCAGCACGGTGTTATCGCCGAAGCGTTTGGCGATATGCCTGATAGAAAGCAGCGTCTCTGCCAAAATTTTCACCGCCATTTCTTTTCCAGATATCTGGCTAACAGACTGATAGGCCAGCAGGCCAGAAAATACAGCACAAAAACCGTCAGATATAGTCCGAACGCGGCGTTCGGGCTGGTCATGCGGTTGGCCTCGATGATCTGCTGCGCCACCTTCAGCACCTCCACCACGCCGATCATCAGCACCAGACTGGTGGTTTTGATCATGCGCGTGATCAGGTTGATAGAAAGCGGTATCAGCCGCCGCGCGGCCTGCGGCAGAATGATATAAAAATACGTCTGCCGCTTATTCAGCCCCAGCGCCTGGCTGCTCTCATACTGGTGCCGCGGTATGGAGATGATCGCGCCGCGCACCAGGTCGCTCATCTCCGCCGTGCCCCAAAGCGTGAACACGATGATAGCGGCAAGCTCGGCCGAAATATTCCAGCCAAAAGCGCGGGTCGTGCCAAAGAAGCCCAAAAACAGCAGCACCATCTGCGGCATGATGCGGATAAATTCCAGATAAACGCGCAGGATCGCTTTGACGACGCGGTTTTTCCCGGCCATCAGAACCCCCAGGAGTATTCCCAGCGGCAGGCTGATAGCCACGGCGATCAGGCTGATACGCAGGGCCACCCACAGGCCGCCCAGCAGACGCGCCATGTTTTTGCCTTTAAGTAATACGCTAAGCCCCAAATCCGGCATGGCGCAGCCTCCTTTCCAGCAGGCTGCCCAGAATGGATATCGGCAGCAGTATCAACAGATAAAACACCACCAGCAGGAACAGACACTCCGTCGTCTTATAATAAAGGCCGATCAGGTCCTTGGCCGTAAACATCAGATCCATCAGGCTGATAGCGCTGAACACGCTGGTCTCCTTCAGCAGGAAGATCACGTTCGCTATAAAAGGCGGCACGCTGATCGAGGCAGCCTGCGGCAGTATAACGTAGCGCATGGTTTGCGCCCGGCTTAAGCCGAGGCTCAAAGCGCTTTCCGTTTGTATCGCCGGAATGGCCTCCAGGCCGCTCCTGAACGCCTCCGCCATATAGCTGCCGCCCAGAAACGCCAGCCCGGCAATGCCGCAGACGGTGGCGTTGGTCGGTATGCCTATTTTGGGCAGGCCGTAGAAGATAAAGAAAAGCTGCACCAAAAGCGGCGTGTTGCGGCTGATCTCTATGTATACCGCGGCGATCTGCCGCAGCGCCGGCACCTTAAAATACTGCACTATGGCGCAGATAAGACCGATCAAGATCGCAAAGATTATGCCGGCCACGCCAAGGCGCACGGTGAGCCAGGCCGCCTCCTGATAGAGAGGCAGATATTGCTGAATAACCTCCCAGTCCAGGACGGCCACCTCCTTAAAAATTGCCGGTCTGCCGGAAATACGCTCCGCAAAACCTGTTGAAATATTATATCACATTCTGGCGCGGTGTGAAAGTGTTTTTGCAAATCCGGCCAAAAATATTGGCTCAAACGCCGCAGCCGGCCATATGCTTTCCCCCTCTCCGATCATTTTATTGTCCGTTGCTTGGTTTAGTTCGTCCCACGGGCCGAAAATATTTTCGGCTCGTTGAGCGCTGCTCTCACCTCCCAAAAAACAAACCGGGAAGCCGCAACTGGGCCTCCCGGTCATACCGATAAGAAAAAGGTGGTTTATGACACCGGGGAAGCTGCTTTTGCGGCCAAAGCGCAGCAAAACAGACACGGACAACAGCCCGTGCGCGGCATGATCGACATAGCTTTGCAGTTATCGCGTCTGGTCATGGCAACGCTCCCCTTTCTTAACATACCGTTTCGGTAGGTTTACGTCATTATAACACCGAAATATTCCCCTGTCAATAGCCGAAGAAAAATTTTTTCGTTTAAGTTCGCCAGCTCAAAAGAAGAGCAAGCCCAAGACCGCGCTCAATATGATCACGGCCGGCACGCCGACCTTAAAGCGTAGCAGCAAAACGCCGTCTAAAAGGCCGATCAGGAGCGAGGTCAGCTCCACCCCGCCCTCCGGCGCCAGATAGGTGCTGAGCGCCATGGCAAACATCACGCCGAAGACCAGGCCGATGCAAGCGGGGCGCACGCCCGTCATCAACCATTCCATTATTCGGCTGGACTTAAACGCCTCAAAGCAGACGGCAGCCAGCAGACAGAGCGAAAACGACGGAAAGACCACGCCGAGGCTGGCCGCCAAAGCGCCGCCCAAACCGGCCACGCGCATACCGGCAAAGGTGGCGCAGTTCAGCCCCAGCGGCCCGGGCGTCATCTCCGCTATCGCCACGATATCCGCCACTTGTTCGGCCGTCATCCAGCCGTGCGAAAGCATTTCCCCGTTCACCAGCGGTATCATCGAAGTGCCGCCAAAGCTGGTAAAGCCGATCAACAAAAAGCTCAAGAAAAGCTCCGGCAACGCCACGTCACTTCGCCTCCCCTGCGCCATGCTTAAAATAATACCAACTTATCAACAAGCCGCAAAGTATGCCGATAACGATGATCAAAAAGCAGTTCAGGCCCACAAAGCTGTACAGCAGAAAGCTCAACGCCAGAACAGCGTAACATAGCGGGTAACGGAAAGCGCCTTTTAAGAGCGCCAACGCCGCGCTCAATATTATCGGCACGACAGCGGCGCGAATCCCCTGCAGGGCGGCAAAAACCTGCGGATTGGCGCAAAAAATATCGTAACAACAAGCCAGCAGCAGCATCAGCAGCACCGGCGGCAGCACGATACCGGTCAGGCAGACGAAAGCGCCGGCCAAGCCGCGCAGATGATAGCCGAACAAAAACGAAATATTGGTCACCACCATACCGGGCAGGCTCCGGGCAACGCTGGTAAGATCGAGCAGCTCTGCCTGGGCTATGTTTTGGCGTTTTTCAACGTAAAGCTCCTGCATCTGCGGGATCAGGCTCCAGCCGCCGCCAAACGTGGTGAGGCCAAAGCCGATAAAATCAATAAAAAGCCGCAAGAGCCGCGGCTTTTCCGCTGTATTAGTGTTATCCGCACCCATAAGGATCGACTTCCTTTCCAGCCCGCGCAGCTCAAATAAAAACCGCCTGCACCAAAAACATATAAACAATAGTGCCGCCGATGATGCTGAGCAGCGTGTTACGCCGCCAAACGTGCAGACCCACCACGACCAAAACGGAGATAAGCGACGGCAGCCAGCCCGCCAGAGCGCCAAAGCTCACGTTCCGCAGGCAATAAACTATCAGCATACCGATAATGGCATAAGGCAGCTTGTCGCCCAGAAACATCACGTATTTGGGCGCCCGGCGCGTGCCGCTGAAGACAAAAAACGGCAGAAAGCGCAAAAGCATGGTGACGGCGGCGATGACCACGATCAAAATAACCGCGTGCGCGTCAGACATTGGCCTCACCCCGTTTCTTATAGGAAAGCGACAACAGCAGCGTGATCAAAAGCATGGTAGGGATAAGGAAAACACTCTCGCCGAAAACCAGCAGGCAGACGACCGAAGCGCCGACGCCGATAAGGGCGGAACGCTGCTCCTTCGAGGTCAGCCATTGTTCGACAAAAACGGTCACAAAAAGCGCCGTCATGGAAAAATCAATGCCGGTGGAATCAAAATAAAGCAGCGTGCCAAGTATTGCGCCGAGCGCCGTGCCCAGCACCCAATAGGAATGGTCGAACAGAGTGACGAGGAAGCAATAGAGGTCGGCCTCCTCCTTTTTAGCCGGGTAATCCCTGTCGTCGCAGAGCAGCGAATAGGTCTCGTCCGTCAGCCCGAAGATGAGATACGGTTTGAACGCTCCCCTGTCGCGGTATTTGCCGATCATGGAAATGCCGTAAAACAAATGGCGGGCGTTTACCATCAGCGTCATGATCGCCGCATAAAAGGGCGACGCGGCCGTCGCCAGCAGCTCCGCCGTAACGTATTGCATGGAACCCGCAAAAATAAAAACGCTGCAGGCGATCGACCATAAAGGCCCGTAGCCGCGGTCGTTCATCAGGATACCGAAGCCCATGCCGAGTATCACGTACGCCGCCATAACGGGCAGGCTCTTGACAAACGCTTTTTTTACGATAGAATTTGCGCGCATTTTTCACCTATACCGTGGATAATATGTCATAATATGTATTTTAAGCCATAAACGGCCGGTTTGCAAGCCTTATTATACGCCGAGATAAAGCCCGCGCGCGAAAAAAAAAACCGCGCTGCGCTT
>CANQSW010000020.1 GCA_947626615.1 uncultured Peptococcaceae bacterium
CACTTTGCCCAGCGTTTCGCAGGCCGCCATACGCACGGCGGGCACGGCGTCCGCCAGCGCGGGCGCGAGATATTCTTCCAGCTCCGCCGCGGCGGGCAGGCCGCAGGTCTGCGGCATTTTGGCCGCCAGCACCCGTATCTCCTCCGAAGGATCGGCCAGCGCCCGGTCGAAAAGCCGCAGCACGCCGGAAAATTTCAGTTCCCCGGCCAGCCGCAGGGCCCAGCCGCGCGCCGCCTGCGGCAGAACCGGGAAGCGCACCCCCAGCATAACGCCGCAATCCTCCCGCCAGGGAGCCAGCAGCGCCGCCGCCGCGCTTACGTCTAACTTTTCCGGCTCGTCCAGCGCCGCGTCCAGCAGCAGCTCCGGCAGCTGGTCGTCCGGCAGCTCTGCCAACAGCGCCAGCAGCAATTTGCGCTTTTCGCCGCCCGCCATAAGTTTGCCAACCGCCAGCTTGAGCAGGCCGAGCCGCGCCGGCGCGTTCGAATACGGCCAAAGGGCGGCCAGCATCTCGCGCGCCGCCGCCTCGTTTACCTTATCCAGCCAATTTTCCGGCCATTTTTCCGCCCAGATAAGCTGCGCGGCCTCGCTTCGCTCGTCCCCGCTCATCTGCGGCCAGAGCCGGGCCAGCTTCGCCGGGGCGGGCGGGTGCTGCCGCCATTTTTGCAGCATCGTCGGTTTGTAGCCGCCAAAAAACATCGCCAGCCCTCCCCGTTAGACGGGCAGGCCGGGCATAAGGCCCAGCGCCGCCTGCGCCGAGATAGCCTCCAGCGCGCTGTACCAGACCAGCGAGCCGATATCCAGCACCACCGGCAGCAGATACTGCGAGGTGGTGAAAATGCTGTTCAGCGCAGCCAGATCGGGGGCAAGGCCGATCAGCCACGGCAACAACCAGGTGTAGACGAAGAAAAGCACCGTCGCAAACACCAAAAGCTCCAGGCAAGCGCCGAACACCCGGCTGATGAAGCCCACCAGCGGCGTGCCGTTCACCACCGAGCCGGCCGCGTTCACCAGAAAACGCACCAGCCAGGTCACCGCCGAGGTCAGCAGTATGAACAACACCAGCTCCGCCAGCCGCCCGGCCGCGGTTTCGGTGAAAAACCAGCTGGCCACAAGGCGGCTCTGCTCCGGCCCGCCCGCGCCATAGAGCGCCAGCCCCAGCTTATCCGCCAGCGCCGGCAGCAAAACGGGCGTGAGCCGCCGCGCCGCCATAACGCCCACCAGAACGCCGCCGAAGCTGCCCAAAATTTTGATCACGCCGCGCCGCCAGCCGTCCAGAACGGCGATCAGCAGCAGCACGAACAGTATCAGATCTCCCATATTTCTCTCCCCTCGCAACTATGACCGTCACAGATTTCTTACGGCCGGGTCTGCCCCGCGCCGTTGATCAGATATTTATACGTCGTCATCGCCAAAAGGCCCATCGGCCCGCGCGCGTGCAGCTTCTGGGTACTGATGCCGATCTCCGCCCCGAAGCCGAACTGAAAGCCGTCGGTGAAGCGCGTGCTGGCGTTGACGTAGACCGCCGCCGCGTCCACCGCGCTCTGGAAATAAGCCGCCGCCGCCTGGTCTTGCGTCACGATACACTCCGAATGGCGCGTGCCGCAGCGGTTGATGTGCGCCACGGCCTCCGCCGTATCTGCCACCAGCTTGCAGGCGATGATCAGATCGTTATACTCCGTGTAGAAGTCCTCCGCCGTGGCCGGCACGGCGGCAAGCCCGGCCCGCTCCAGCGCCGCGCAGGTCTCGGCGCAGCCGCGCACCTCCACGCCCGCCTTTTGCAGGGCGCGCGCCAGCCGGGGCAGCAAAGTGTCCGCCAGCGCTCTATCCACCAGCAGCGTTTCGGCCGCGTTGCAGACGGCCGGGCGCTGCACTTTGGCGTTCAGCAGAATATTCTCCGCCCAGTCCGGGTCGGCCGTTTTTTCCACGTATATATGGCAGTTGCCCGCCCCCGTTTCGATCACCGGCACGGTGGCCTCGCACAGCACGGTCTGGATCAGGCCCGCGCCGCCCCGGGGTATCAGCACGTCGATAAATTCCTTCAGGTGCATGAGTTGGTTGGCGCTCTCCCGGCCGGGGTCGGCCACCACCTGCACCGCGTCGGGAGGAAGCCCCGCCGCCGCTATACCGCGCCGCAGCGCCTCGCCCACCGCCAGGCTGGAGCGCAGCGCGTCGCTGCCGCCCCGAAGTATCGCCGCGTTGCCGCTTTTCAGACAGATACCCGCCGCGTCCGCCGTCACGTTCGGCCGCGCCTCGTAGATGATGCCCACCACGCCGCACGATCTCTATGCCCTCGGCCGCGCGCCAGCGCCGCATTTCTTCACCTATGGGGTCCGGCAGGCCGCGCAGAGCGTCAAGCCCCGCCGCCATATCCCGCAGCCGCTCCGGCGTCAGGCGCAGGCGATCCAGCATGGCCCGGCTGAGGCCCTTTTGCTCCGCCGCCGCCATATCCTCGCGGTTTGCCGCCAGAATTGCGGCCTCCGCCGCGCCGATCTCCGCCGCCATCGCGGCCAGAGCCGCGTTTTTTTGGCCGCTTTCGGCCGCGGCCAGCTCAGATGCCGCCGCTTTGGCCCGGCGGCCCAGCTCGTAAACTTCTATGATCTGCGTCAAAATGCTCCGCCCCCTATCCGGCCGCTTACGCGGCGATCAGGCCCAGCGCCGCCGCCAGCAGAACGACCGCGCCCAGCACGATACGATACCAGCCGAACGCCTGAAAATCATGCCCCTTGATGTAAGCCATCAGGAATTTGATCGCCAGCACCGAGACGATGAACGATACCAGCATACCCACGGCCAGCGTCAGCGCCTCCGTCAGCGTGAAGCCCAGCCCGAATTTTACCAGCTTCAAAAAGCTCGCGCCGAACATAACCGGGATCGCCAGAAAGAAAGAAAACTCCGCCGCGTCGCGCCGGTTCACGCCGAGCAGCATCGCGCCCAGAATGGTGGAGCCGCTGCGGCTGGTGCCGGGCACCAGCGAGAGCACCTGAAACAGCCCGATGCCGAGCGCCGTGGGATAGGATATCTGCTCCAGCGTTTCGATGCGGAAGCTGCGCCGGCGGTTGAATTGCTCCAGCAAAATGAAAAACACGCCGTAGATGATCAGCGCCCAGGCCACCACGCCCGCGCCGCGCAGGTGTTCGTCCATCCAGTCGTCGAAAAGCAGGCCCAGCACGGCCGCCGGCAGGCAGGCCACGATGACCTTGCCCCAGAGGTTGGCCGCCGCGCGCTTTTCGGAATAGCCCTTTCGCGGCGAGAACAGGTTCAGCTTGTCAAAATACAGGTAGCAGACCGCCAGGATAGCGCCCAGCTGGATCACCACCAGAAACATATTCCAGAATTCGTCGCTGACGTTTAAGCGCAAAAGCTGGTCGAACAAAATTAAATGCCCGGTGCTGGAGATAGGCAGCCACTCCGTGATGCCCTCCACAACGCCCAGGCAGATGACCTTCAGAAATTCCCATATCGTCATAAAAAAGCCCTCACCCTTTCACTATCCGCTTTCTATTCCGCCTGGATATGCGCGCCCACCTGCCGCAGCTTGCCGATGATATCCTCATAACCGCGGTAAATATGATCCACCTGCTCGATCACCGTTTCGCCCTCCGCCGCCAGCGCCGCCACGATCATAGCCGCCCCGGCGCGCAGATCAGTCGCCACGACGCGCCCGCCTTTTAGCTTCGGCACGCCGTTTATCACGGCCGTGTTGCCCCGCACGGTGATATCCGCGCCCATTTTACGCAGCTCTGGCACGTGCATAAAGCGGTTCTCGAACACCGTCTCCTTGATACTGCTGCAGCCGCCCGCCAGCGTCAGATACGCCATAAACTGCGCCTGCATATCCGTGGGGAAGCCGGGATACGGCAGGGTTTTGATCTCCACCGGCAATATCTCTTTGGCCGGCAGCACGCGCAGGCCGTCGATATCGTCGATGATGCGCACGCCGCTGTCGTTCAGCTTGGCCATGATCGGCTGCAGGTGGCTGGTGATCACGTTTTCCAAAAAAAGCTCGCTGCCGGTGATCGCAGCCATCAGCATAAAGCTGCCCGCCTCGATACGGTCCGGGATAGTGGTATGCCGGGCGGGAGAAAGCTCCTTCACGCCGACGATACGCACGACGTCGGTGCCCGCGCCCTTGATGTTCGCGCCCATGGCGTTCAGGAAGTTCGCCAGATCGACGATCTCCGGCTCTTTGGCGGCGTTTTCGATCACCGTGTTGCCCTCGGCCAGAGAAGCCGCCATCATAATGTTCTCCGTCGCACCGACGCTGGGGAAATCCAGATAAATGCGCGCGCCGTGCAGGTGGTTCACCCGCGCTTCGATGTAGTTATCGCTGATCGTGATGCCCGCGCCCATGGCCTCGAAGCCCTTCAGGTGCAGGTCTATCGGCCGCGCGCCGATGGCGCAGCCGCCGGGCAGCGGGATCCGCGCCTGGCCCATGCGCGCCAGCAGCGGCCCCATCACCAGAAAAGAGGCGCGCATTTTCTGCACTTCTTCCGCCGGAGCGGTGGTATCGGCCAGCTCGGTGGCGTCGATACTGAGCGTTCCTGCCTCGTAGGAGGTGGCCACGCCCAGATAATTCAAAACGTCGCACATAAAGCGGACGTCGGTGAGCCACGGCGTTTCTTCTATATACGATACGCCCTCGGGCAGCATAGCCGCGGCGATCAGCGGCAGAACGGCGTTTTTAGCCCCGCTGATATGCACCACGCCGGAAAGTTTGTGGCCGCCCTCGATAACGATACTGTTCACAGGGGGTTACCTCCTGGTTTCGGTCTCAGATCTTAACCATAATTTATTCGCCGCTTTTGGCCTATTTCCTGCCATGGCGCGGCATTTGGCGGATTTTTTAGGCCGCCGGCGGGAAAAGCACGCTGATCTCCGTGCCCTGGCCCTCCGCGCTTTGCAGCTTCAGCTCCGCGCCGTGCTTCAGCACGATATGCTTGACGATAGCCAGCCCCAGGCCCGTGCCGCCGCTGGCCTTGCTGCGACTTTTATCCGCCCGGTAAAAGCGCTCGAAGATGCGCTCCTGATGCTCCGCCGGGATACCGATACCGTTATCGGCCACCGTCAACAGCACGCCGGCCGCAGCTTTGGCGACCGTCACCCGCACCCAGCCGCCGGGGCGGTTATAACGGATCGCGTTGTCGCAAAGGTTATAGATAAGCTCCTCCAGCAGCTCGCGGCGGCTCTTCACCTGGGCATAGCAGCCGGAAACGGAGATAGACACCTCCGCCCGCTCGGCGTTAAACGCCAGCATACCGGCCGTATCCTGCGCAATAGAAAGGATATCCAGCGGCTGCATCTCCTCGCCGCCCTCCGGCTCGGCCTCGTCCAGCTCGGATATTTTGATGATATCGCGGATCAGGTCGATCAAACGCCCGGCCTCAGCGTGTATCTTGCCCGCGAACTCTTTTACGTCCTCCTCCTTGGCGATGCCCGTCTCGATCATCTCGGCATAGCCGGAAATGGAGGTGAGCGGCGTTTTCAGCTCATGCGACACGTTGGCGGAAAATTCCTGCCGCTGCCGCAGGTTCTCGTCTTTTTGCACCTGCTGCCGCCGCAGCGTTTCGATAAACGGCAAAAGCTCCGGATAAGGCGCGTTCTTTTCCAGCTCGTCCAGATCCTTGGCCATATCCACCAGCGGAAAAAGCAGGCGGTCGGAAAGACGTTTGGCTACGATAACCAAAACGACCAGCAGCGCCGCCAAAAGCAAGGCCGCCAGCCAGACCGGCAGCAGCCCGGCAGCATAGGCGGCGGCAAGCAGAGCTCCCGCTATGGCGAACTCTACCCCTACCAGCATGAACAGCCAAAACAGCTTTTTTGCCATGATATCCCTCGAAGAATCAGTCGATCTTGTAGCCTACGTTGCGCACGGTCTTAATGAGCGCCCCGCTTTGGCCCAGCTTTTGGCGCAGCGTCTTGATGTGCATATCCACGGTGCGGCTCTCGCCCTCAAAATCAACGCCCCACACCTTATCCATAATACGCTCGCGCGTCAGAACTATGCCGCTGTTTTGCAGCAGCAGCTTCAAAAGCTCGTATTCCTTGAACGTCAGGCTGCAAAGGCTGCCGCCCGCAAAAACCAGCCGCCGCTCGTCGTCCAGCAAAATATCGCCCGCCACCAGCCGCGCCGTCTCCGGCTTTTTCACCCGGCGCAGCGCCGCCTTCACTCTGGAGACGAACTCGATTATGCCAAACGGCTTGGCAATATAATCGTCCGCGCCTTCGTCCAGCCCGCGCACGGCGTCAAGCTCGCCGCTTTTGGCCGTCACCATGATCACGGGGATATCGCGGGTGCGGTTATCGGCGCGCAGCTTCTGCAAAATGCTCAGCCCGTCCTCGCCGGGCAGCATGATATCCAAAATAAGCAGCTCCGGCAGTTGTTTGGCGCACTCCGCCCAGAAGGCGGTGGCGTTGGCCAGCTCCACCACGGCAAAGCCGCTGTTTTTCAAGGCGTAGCTCTCCATCTGCCGGATATTCGCGTCGTCTTCCACGATATAGATCATCATTCTCACCCAACTTAATTATAATTCCTCGGGCGGGATTGGTCAACGGTTTCTTAGCGCCCGCGCCGGCAAAAAAACGGACAGGGCCGCAAAACCCTGTCCGCCGTTAGCCTAAAAATATCGCCCTGATCATTTGGGCAGCGCGTATTTCTCTTTGAACGTGTTATAGAGCTTGGTATATTCCAGCTCGCCGGAAGCCTTCAGATTGCTGAGATACTCGTGCGTATCGAAGCTGTTGTGCTGCATCTCGATAAGGCAGACGGCCACGTTGCTGCAATGGTCGGATATACGCTCCAGATTCGTCAGCGTATCCAGATACACGAAGCCCTTCTCCAGCGAGCAGAGGCCCTGCTGCATACGCAAAACGTGGCGGTTCTTCAGCTCGGCGCAAAGCGAATCTATGACCTCCTCCAGCGGCTCCACCTGCACGGCGTTTTTCAGATCCTCCGTCTCAAAGGCGCGCAGGGCCAGCTGCAGCGTTTCGTTCACCGCGTCTTCCAGCACGCGCAGCTCGCGCCGAGCCTCGTCGGAAAAGCTGATGCGCTTTTGGTGCAGCTCCACCGCGGAATCCAGAATATTGCAGGTGTGGTCGCCGATACGCTCGAAATCGCTGATGGTGTGCAGCACCTTCGACATCTTGCGGCTGTCGTTCTGCGAAAGGCTGCGGCCGGAAAGCTGCATCAGATACGTGCCGAGCTTATCCTCGTAGCTGTCGATGCGCTCCTCGTTTTCCTCGATGCGCTGCGCCTTATCTATCTCGTATTTGTCCAGCAGCTGAAAGGCCAGCGCCAGATTTTCCGCGCCCATTTGGCCCATTTGCAGCGTGCGTTTATCCGCCTGCTCCAGCGCCAGGCCGGGGGTGAGCAGCAAACGGGGGTCTAAAAGCTCCGGCTCGGTCACCTTGGCCACGGCGGAGGGCTCGTCCTTGATCGTCAGGCAGACCAGACGCTCCAGCTGTCTGGTGAACGGCAGCAGGATCAGCGTGCAGGTGACGTTGAACAGGCTGTGCACCACGGCGATATGCCAGGCGTCGATCGGCGCGTCGAAGAAAGCGAAATGGACGGCGCTGTGCAGCCCGTAAAATGCGGCCAGAAAGATGACCGCGCCGATGATGTTGAAATACAAATGCCCCAGCGCGGCGCGCCGGGCGTTCTTGCTGGTGCCGATAGATGAGAGCATGGCCGTGACGCAGGTGCCGATGTTCTGGCCCAGAATGATCGGCACGGCGGCGCTGTACGTTACCATGCCGGAGAGCGTCAACGCCTGCAAAATACCGACTGAGGCCGCCGAGCTTTGCAGCACGCCCGTCATCAGAGCGCCCATCAAAAGCCCGAATATCGGGTTGCGGAAGAGCAGCAGCAGATCCGCGAAGCCCGGCATATCCGCCAGCGGGGCCACGGCGGTGGACATCGTCAGCATACCGAACATCAGCAGCGAGAAGCCCAAAAAAATACTGCCGATATCCTTTTTGCGCGTGCTTTTGGCGAACATCAGCAGGCAAATGCCCACCAGCGCCAAAAGCGGCGAAAACGACGACGGCTTCAGCATATTGATAAAGAAATTATCGCTCTCGATGCCCACCAGGCTCAAGAACCAGGCGGTTATGGTGGTGCCGATATTCGCGCCCATGATCACGCTGAGCGCCTGCGAGAGTTTCATGATGCCGGAGTTCACGAAGCCGACCACCATGACCGTGGTGGCCGAGGACGACTGGATCACGGCCGTTACCGCCGCGCCCAGCAGCACGCCCTTTATGGGGCTGGCCGTCATTTTGCCCAAAAGTTTGGTCAGGCTGCCGCCCGCCTGCTTCTCCAGCCCCTCGCCCATGACCTCCATGCCGTAGAGGAAAAAGGCCAGGCCGCCCAGCATCGTCAGCACGTCAAAGATACTCATATTGCCACCTTTTTTGCTCTTCTTCTTTTATTCCACGCTAATATTTCACGCTAACAGTTTAGCGGCAAAAGGTAAAATCCAGCGCAGGGTTTATGTAAAATATATGTAAAATTTGATTTTCCCTCTTGACAGGGCGGCAAAACTCTGTATAATTGTATTGTGCACTTAATACAGTCATACGAACGCCGGCCGGGCGCGTATGGCCGCAAGGAAAGGAGTGGATACGGCATGGTCTGGAGCTTTGACGCCGACCGGCCCATTTATTTGCAGCTGGTGGAGCATATCCAGCAGAAAATATTGAACGGCGAATTTCAGCCGGGCGAAAAGCTGCCCTCCGTGCGGGATCTGGCGGCGACGGCGGCCGTGAACCCCAACACGATGCAAAAAGCGCTGGCCGAGCTGGAGCGCGGCGGGCTGGTGTTCACGCAGCGCACCAGCGGGCGTTTTATCACCCAAGACGCGGCCAAGATCGCGCGCCTGCGCGAGCGGGCGGCTCTTAACCTGACCCGGCGCTTCCTCGCCGACTTAACGAGCCTGGGGCTGCCGCCAAGCGCCGCGGCGGCGCTGCTGGCAGCCGCGCAAAAATCTGAAAACAGGAGTGATGTTAGTGACTGAGAGTATTTTGACCTGCCGCGGGCTCAGCAAAAGCTACGGCAAAAAGACGGCCCTGGCCGGGCTCGATCTGAAGCTGCCGGCCGGGCGTATCATCGGCCTGCTGGGGCCAAACGGCAGCGGCAAAACGACGCTGCTAAAGCTGATCAACGGCCTGCTGACGCCGACTTCCGGCGAAATATTGATAGCTGGCCTGGCTCCCGGCCCGGAGACGAAGAAGATCGTGGCCTACCTGCCGGAGCGGACGTATCTGGACGACAGCCGCAAGGTGAGCGAAACTTTGCGCTTCTTCAGCGATTTCTACGCGGATTTTGACTTGGAGCGCGCCGAGGCCATGCTGGCCGATCTTGGCATCGACACGAACGTCCGGCTGAAAACGCTCTCCAAGGGGACGAAGGAAAAGGTGCAGCTGATACTGGTGATGAGCCGCCGCGCCCGCCTCTATTGCCTCGACGAGCCGATCGCCGGCGTCGACCCAGCCGCGCGCGACTATATCCTGCGGACGATCATCAACAATTACGACCCCGCAGCCAGCGTGCTGATCTCCACCCACCTGATCGCCGACGTGGAGCAGGTGCTGGACGAGGCGATCTTCCTGCAGCGGGGCAGCGTTATCCTGCAAAAATCGGTGGACGACATTCGGCTGGAAGACGGCAAGAGCGTCGACGCCCTGTTCCGGGAGGTGTTCAAATGCTAGGCAAGCTGCTGAAATACGAATTTAAGGCCACGGCGCGCATTTTGTTGCCCGCTTATGCCGTGCTGCTGGCGATATCCCTTATCATGCGCTGGACGATCGGCCTGCAACTCCCAAGCGAGGGTATGCTTTTTGACATAACGCGGGCCATTATCGCGATGGCCTACGGCTGTATCCTCGGCATGGTCTGCATCGTCACGGTGCTGCTGCTGGTCCAGCGCTTTTATAAAAACCTGCTGGGCGACGAGGGCTATCTGATGCACACGCTGCCCGTCAAGCCCTGGCAGAACATACTGGCGAAGCTGCTGCCCGCCGTGTTCTGGAGCCTGCTCAGCCTGTTTCTGGCCGGGCTCTCGTCCTTTATCATCGTGATGAGCTGGCACGACTGGCTGGGCTTTTTGCAGAACGCGGCCGATATGATCGAATTGAGCTTTCAGCAGCTGGGCGGCCACGCGCTGCTGTTTGGGTTGGAGATACTGCTGGTTATGCTGATCTCCATGGCCGGGTGTATCCTGCCGGTATACGCCGCGCTGGCGGCCGGCCACACGGCCAACAGCCACCGCATACTGTGGTCGGTGGCCGCGTATATCATCATCTCGATGATATTCTCGTTCTTCAACATGACGGTCGCATCGCTGCTGAATCAGCTCGGTCTGCAGGATCTGATCTATAACACCTTAGTGCTCGGAGACAGCATCGCCGCGACGCACATCTGGCTGCTCTGCGTCGACCTCCTCTCTCTGCTGGAAGGCGCGATCTGCTTCGGCGTCACCGCCTACCTGCTGCAGCACCGGCTGAACCTGGAATAGGCGCGCAATTTGACGAGGAATATTCCGCCCCGAGCTATTGACTTTTCCCCCGCGATATACTATAATGATAAAGCGCTCCCAAAGAGCGCCCCTATCGCGGAGTGGAGCAGTCGGTAGCTCGTCGGGCTCATAACCCGAAGGTCGCAGGTTCAAGTCCTGCCTCCGCAACCAAAAAAATAACAGGCTGCCAACGGCAGTCTGTTATTTTTTTAAGTGAGATACGATTCGTGCGGCGTCCTCCACGTTATGAGACCGACGAGCGTAGCTCGTTGGGCAACGCCGCCGAGCGCGCCCGGTGGGCGATACAGCGAAGGCGGCGTTGGCGCAGCGGTCGAAAAAGGCGAGGAGCGCCGTCAGGCCTCCGAAGCCTTTTTCGGGAACCGCAAGAGGCGCGCAGCGATAACCCGAAGGTCGCAGGTTCAAGTCCTGCCTCCGCAACCAGATCAAAAGGATGTAACGGCTTTTACGTTACATCCTCTTTATGTTGAAACGACCGACGATTTATGCTATTATATATTAAAACGGTAATGATTTAGAAAATTTATTTTGTTTGACGTTAATCGACATCTACAAATACGTAATCCTTTATTCCCCGCCTTTTCGCGCAAAATTTACAAATACTATTATGAAGCGGGTATCACTTCTCAACAAAAAAACAGGAGGCTACATAATGGAACGAGGTAATGTACTGGTCATAGGGAATTCTGGTGTCGGAAAATCTACATTGATCAATGCTGTTCTAGGTGAGGACATAGCAAAAACTGGTTGGGGATCAACCGGAACAACAAGCAAATTGGAGGTATACGAGTCGAAAAATGACGATATTCCATTTCGTATAATTGACACAATTGGCTTCCAACCTAGCCTATCTCAGCAACATCGTGCTATCCGTGCGGTAAAACAATGGTCTAATGAATGTGCCAAGAAAGGAAAGACAGACAACCAAATAAATGTCATCTGGTTTTGCGTAGACGGCACATCAAGCAAACTGTTCCCGGACACTATCAAGAACTTAACAAAAGCAGCTTCAATGTGGAAGTCTGTTCCTGTCATTGTTGTCATTACAAAATCATATTCTATTCTGGAACGTAAGCAGAATATTCAAATGGTTCACAATGCCTTTGCAACTCAGAAAAGGCACGGTTGCAATCTTCGCGAAGTCATCCCTGTTGTTGCAGCATCATATGCCCTTAACGAGACGGCATTTGCAGAACCTGATGGCATCACAGAATTGATCAACACAACTAACGACTTGCTGCCAGAAGGATTACAGGCAGCAAAAAAAGATCTGGATAATTTTGTCCTTAACCGAAAGCGCTTTTTTGCACAGAGCGTAGTAACTGCTGCCACTACTGCAGGAATTGCTGTCGGCCTAGTACCAATTACTTTTTCAGATGCCGCGCTTTTAACTCCAACCGAAGCTGCCGAAATCAATTCTATTGCCAGAATTTATGGCATTAATAAAGATGAAAAAGGCAAAAGGTTTCTACAATCTATTGTCGACGCTGGAACGGTAAGTGCAGCCGCAAAAACACTAATTAGTGCGTTAAAGGCTATTCCAGGGATAAATCTTGGTGCAAGTGTGATAAATGCCGTTATCGCTGGGGTTATCGTTTTCGCATTGGGCGAAGGCTCTATTTATGCTTTTGAGCAAATTTACCGGGGCAATAAGTCAACCGACGATATTGATTGGGTTAAGAAACTGCTCGAATCCAAGCTGTCACTAAATATAGTTGAAAAAGCAAAACCAATTCTTGAGAAACTCAAAGACTCCCCTGATCCCAAGGCCATTCTTAAAACTGTTATGGAACTCATTGCAACAGTTCCAGGAACATCAAATGAGAAATGACCAAGGATTTCCATTCGCTACATACATCCTATGTATGGAGCAGGCAGTCGCCTGCTCCTTTTTATGTTGCTTCGCTTCCTTTTCCTGCCGCCACAGACATTTGGTATTATCAGATTATTTTCCATACACGGCCAGCGCTGGTTGCTTGGCGTTTTGAGGGCTCTGCGGCCCTCCTGTACCACAAAACGAGGGCTATCCCCAAAGGATAGCCCTCGTTTTTGGTGCGGACGGAGGGATTTGAACCCTCACGATCACTCGCCAGATCCTAAGTCTGGTGCGTCTGCCAATTCCGCCACGTCCGCGGATAAAAAGAGGCCGAGCCCTGCCGCCCGGCCTCCTGGCTGGGGCGACAGGGCTCGAACCTGTGCATGACGGAGCCAAAACCCGTTGCCTTACCGCTTGGCTACGCCCCAGTATGGGGTGGATAGTGGGGTTCGAACCCACGAGTGCCGGAGCCACAATCCGGTGTGTTAGCCTCTTCACCATATCCACCATATCAGCTGCTCTGCCCGCGCGGATAACTCCCGCACAGCTATTTTATGTTAGCAAATTTGCCCGCGTTTGTCAAGATACCTGTCCAAAATAGTTAAATTGGCTATATATGCTTGACAAAATGCTGCAAATAGTATAATATTACACTATAAAAAATTTTTAACACACGGAGCGACGTAATTTATGGACAAAAAAGAGTTTGCGGCCCGGCTCTCCGACGAGTTGAAGCTGATCCGCACGGAATACGGGCTGACGCAGGAGGAAATGGCGGCGATACTGGGCGTTTCCAAGAAAACGCTGGTGGAGACGGAAAAAAACCGCCGCCGCCTGAGCTGGACGGAGAGCGCCGCGCTGGCCGCTATCTTCGCACAGAGCCGCGTTTTGCAGAACGCGCTGGGCGGCGACCCGACGGATATGCTGGCCGCGCTGGCCTTTGCGGGCGCGCCGCCGCACTATCCCGCCACGCTGGGCGGCAAGGTCTGGTGGCGGCAGGTGCTGCAGTTTCAGGGCTATACCATACAGCAAAACCTCATCTCGCAGCACTTCCGCCTGCTGAACAGCGAAAACCAGCGACTTTATTCGTCTTTCCGCTACGACGACATCGTCGGCTACTTGACCACGCTGACCGCCAACAAAAAGGAGGAGATCTGATGAACAAACGTATTTTATCCGACCTCGCTGCCCGCGCAAAAAAAAGAGGATATCTGACGAAAAAACGTATTTGCCGCCTGTTAGGGCTGCTAATGCTGGCCGGTGCGGCATACTTTCTGTTTTATGCTTTCCACCACCCGGAGGGCGGCTTGTCTTTGCCCCTGGAGCTCACCCACTGCATCTACGGCGTTTACATTCTGGTGATGCTCTACCTGTTGGCAGCGCCCGACAAAGTGGACCTATAAAAACCCAAACAAAAACGCCCCGCCGTTTGGCCACTGTTCGTAAAGCACCTGTGTTAAATCAACAAATTCACAGGTAGTCACCGAGAAATCAAACCTATGTGACAAAATCGAACATCCAGAAAAAAGCACGATTTGACAATCGTGCTTTTTTCATGCCCAAAAGGAGGCGGCGGCCATGCCAAGCACGGCAACATTCAACTATTTTTACGGCGATGAGGCCAC
>CANQSW010000021.1 GCA_947626615.1 uncultured Peptococcaceae bacterium
GCATACCGCTGTATGACTGGAAGGATTTTGTGTTTATTTTTTCGTTTCGAGTGTCCAATTTTTGTTGACTAGTGCACGCCAAAGGCTTTTTAGAACCACTAGCCTAGCTAGTGGTTTTCTGTTTACAAGAAAAACGGCCCCTTAAAGCAAAGGGGCCGTTTTTTGGTCTGCGCTTGAAATATTAGTCAACCTTTTTGACGTTGGCAGCGCGCAGCTTGTTGGGGTTCTTGGGGTCTGCCTCGATATCGAAGGTCACCTTCTGCCCCTCGTCCAGCGTGCGATAGCCGTCGGCCTGGATAGCCGAGAAGTGTACGAACACGTCGTCGCCGCCCTCGTCATTGGCGATAAAACCAAAACCTTTTTCCGCGTTGAACCATTTTACAGTACCATTAGCCATTTGGGGTACCTCCCATAAAAATTTTGTACCCAAGTATAAGACCCGACCGGCAAAAATAAACCCACCCGGCCTTGACCCGGCGCGGACGGGCGGCAAATCATCAGCTTGAATACCTGCAAAGTATAGCACGAAGCGGCCGGTTTGTCAATAAAGTTTGGGCAGATTTTGCCCGGTTTTTTCCCACAAATTCCCGCAAAAAGGGCGCGAAGCCGCCAGGGCTATATCCGCTCCCACAGGAGCATATTGCCCTCGAAGCGCGCCGCCAGCCGGCCGGTATCATGCAGCCAGGCCAGATAAGAGCGGACGGTGCTGCCCACCAGAACGTACTGCTCAAAATCCAGATTGAGCGAATAAGCGTCGAACAGCCGCCGCAAAACGGCCTCAAAGCAGAGCGGCTCGCGGCAGAGCTCCACTATCTTCACCGCGATCTCCCAAACCTTGTCGATATTATACTGCGCCAGGGCAGCAATATCCGCCGCGGCCGCCGCGTGGGCCGGAACGAACAGCCGCGCCTCCATAGTTTTCACCTTTTCCAGCGTCGCCAGATAAGCGGCCACGTCGTAGATAAAGCCGATCTGATATTTTTCCAGCGTTTCGCGGCTGGAGAGGCAATCCGCCAGATACACGACGTTATCCGGCGTGCGAAAGCCCACCATGTCGAAGAAATGCCCCGGCAGCTCGATGATCTGAAAGCCCGGCGGCAATGCCTCCGGCGTCAGCGGCTCCGCCGCGCTTGGCTGCGCCAGCAGAAATTTATGCCTTAGCTCCTTACAGGGATAGCCGCCGTAAAGAAAGGAAGGCTCCAGTATCGGATAATTGGTGAAAGCGCACTCCAGCCCCGGCGCGAAGACCCGGCAACCCGTCTGCCCCTGCAGATAGCGATTGCCGCCGATGTGGTCGGCGTTGGAATGAGTGTTATATATCGCGGCGAGCCGCCAGCCGTTGGCGTCAAGTATTTGGCGGACTTTCCTCCCCGCGTCCTTGTCGTTGCCGCTGTCGATCAGGCACACGTCCTGCTCGCTCAAACGGACGAGGCCGATCTTGGCGGGGCTTTGGATATAATAGCTCACGTCGGTTATCTGGATAAGCTCATACATGGCGTTTCCTCCTTTTGTTCACAGCTGAAAACGAGGGCGGACGCCGCAGCGCCTGCCCTCGCTTCTGCCTTACGTGTTTTTGGCCGAGGCTTGCCGCTCACATAGCGGGGCCGGTGGCCGAAGGCGTATAAACTCTGGCCGCCAGCTCCTGATTCAGCGCGTAAAGCCCTTTGGCCTCGTTGCCGAACAGCTTCATCTTCTTGACCATATCATCGGCCGTGGTCTCCTCCTCGCCCTGCTCCTTGATGAACCAGTCGAGGAACTGCATGGTCTTGTAATCCTTCTGCTCGAACGCCTCGTGGTAGATAGCCGTGATCAGAGAGGTCACGTACTGCTCGTGGGCATAGCCGGCCTCCAGGGGCGCCAGATGATCGGCAAACACCTTGTCCGGCTTGGCAACGGCCTGAAATTCCACTCTCACACCGTTGTTAATCAGATAACGGCGGAGCATGAAAGCGTGGTCGCGCTCCTCCTGCGCCTGCACCTCATACCAATGCGCGAAGCCGTCCAGCCCTTCGTCCGCATAGTAATTGGCGAAATCCAGATAAAGATAGGCCGAATAAAGCTCCTTATTGATCTGGTCGTTCAGCATTGCAGCAATTTTTTGGTTAAGCATAAAAACACCGCCTTTCTTTCCGAATATTATACTACCTGCGGCGGCAGAAAACAAGAGCCTTTGCGCGCAAAAAAGCCCCGGAGACCGCCCCGGGGCTTTCTGCCCTGCCGCAGCAGGAGAAGGTTGGAAAAGAAAAGAAGTTGGGAAAAAAAGAAAATGAAAAGGTTGCCTGCTAACCGAATTTTGAAAGCAGAGGATAAGCGAAAGCCCCGCCCGGCTTTAGGCGGGTGGGGCCAAAAAAACGGCTCACGCAGGTGAGCCGTATGTTATGCTGAAAGAAGCTCTCGCTTCCTGCCAGTGCCTCCCACCCTCAAGGCAAAAGCACGCCTGCGGCAAATATCCTGACTTATGACTCCAAGCCTTGCAGATGCCTTCTCAGGCCGAAGCCCAATGGCGTTTATCTGCTCGTCGTCAAATACAGTAGAGTTTGGACTGCGCCGGATTCGCACCGGCTTCCTTTTTAAGCAATACTGCACCGCAAACTTTCAATATTCAGTTATGCTTAAATTATACCCGCACCAGGGCGGTTTGTCAAGCCGGCGCGGGAAATTTATTCCGCCCGGTGCATATCCAGCCGCAGCTCTTCCGAGAGCAGCTCGTCGTTCATCACGCGCAGCACCTCCACGATCAGCCGCAGGCGCTCCGGCTCAAAACGCTCGCAAAGGCGGCGCACCACGCCGGAAAGATAGCCGGAGGTCAGGTCGTAATACTGATAATATTTATCCGTCACCACCAGATGATACTCGCGTTTGTCGTCCGGCGACTGTTCCTTGCGGATAAAGCCCTTTTTGATCAGGCTGTTCACCTTATAGGCCGCGTTCGGCGCGGATATGCCGATCAGGCTGGAAAACTCGTTCACGGAGGGCGAATGCAGCGCGTGTATCAGCTCGACGCAGAAAAGCTCCACGATAGAAAGAGAGTCTTTGCTATCCTGCATGATCGAAAATATCTCCCGGTAGAAATGGATCTTGAATTTGGCGTAGACCTCGGCGAAATTCTCGTCGATCTCCCGGCACAGCTCGCCCTCGTCCAGCGCGTTGATAATATCCTGCTGCATAAGGCACCTCCCGCCTGCTGCTCCCAAACTTCTTGCCCGCTTATTTATCGCCGATAGCGAAGGAAAGCTCCGCTTCGGCCGCCGTTTTGCCGTCCACCCTGGCCACGGCCTTGCCGACGCCAAGCGGCCCGCGCCGCTCGATCAGCTCGCAATAAAGCTCCACGCGGTCGCCCGGCTCCACCTGCTTACGGAAGCGCGCCCGGCGTATGCCGCCGAAAAACACCAGCTTGCCCGCCGCCTCCGGCTCGGTCAATATCGCCACCGCGCCCACCTGCGCCAAAGCCTCCAGCAAGAGCACGCCCGGCATAACGTGATGCCCCGGAAAATGCCCCATGAACTGCATCTCGTTGGCCGAAACGCATTTGACGCCGCGCGCCCAGCGGCCCGGCTCGCAATCCTCGATCCTGTCCACCAGCAAAAACGGATAGCGGTGCGGCAATATCTGTTCGATCTGATCGGAATTAAGCTGCATTTTTCTCCCCTCCGTTTACGCCTGATATTTGCGGAACACCAGCACCGCGTTGTGGCCGCCGAAGCCCAGCGAATTGGAAAGCGCCACGTCCGCCCGCGCGGCCCGCGCCCGGTTCGGCACGACGTCCAGCTGGCAGGCGGGGTCCGCCTTGCGGTAATTCAGCGTCGGGGGCAGCATATCCCGCTCCACCGTGAGGGTGGTAAACACCGCCTCCACCGCGCCCGCCGCGCCCAAAAGGTGGCCCGTCATGGATTTGGTGGAGCTGACCGGCGGCGTGTTTTCTCCAAAAACGGCCCGAATGGCCGCCGCCTCGGCGCTGTCGTTCAGCTGGGTGCTGGTGCCGTGCGCGTTGATATAGGAGACTTCGGCCGGAGCAACGCCGGCGTCGGCCAGAGCCTGCCGCATACAGGCCGCCGCGCCTGTGCCGTCCGGCGCGGGAGCCGTAACGTGATAAGCGTCGCAGTTTGCGCCGTAGCCCGCCAGCTCGGCATAGATATGCGCGCCGCGGGCCTTGGCGTGTTCCAGCTCCTCCAGCACCAGGATACCGGCCCCCTCGCCCATCACAAAGCCGCTGCGCTCCGCGTCAAAAGGTATGGAAGCACGGTTGGGGTCGGCGCTCTCCGTCAGCGCCTTCATCGCCGTGAAGCCGCCGATGCCAAGCGGCGTGATACTGGCCTCCGCCCCACCGCAGAGCATGATGTCCGCATAGCCGTCGCGGATCTGGCGGAAGGCGTCGCCCACCGCCATAGCGCCCCCGGCGCAGGCCGTGACCGGGCAGGTACAGATACCGTGCAGGCCGTGAGCGATAGCGATCGGCCCGGCCGCCATGTTGCAGATGACCATCGGCACAAAATGCGGCGAAATGCGGTCGAAACCGCGCTCCTCGCCTCTGGTGTGCTCCGTCTCGATCGTGTCGATGCCGCCGATACCGCTGGAAACGCTGACCCCGGCGCGCCAGGTATCCTCATGGGCGAGATCCAGCCCGCTGTCCCGCACGGCCTCGGCCGCCGCCGCCAGCGCCAGCTGCGTAAAGCGGTCAATATGTTTGGCCTCGCGCTTGCCCAGCACCGCCGCCGCGTCGAAGCCTTTCACCTCCGCCGCCAGCGTCACCTTGCGGCCCGTCGTGTCATATTGCGTGATCGGGGCGATACCGCAGACCCCGTCCAGCGCAGCCTGAAAGCTCGCCGGCGCATCAAGCCCCAGCGGCGTGACCGCGCCCAGCCCTGTTATCGCGACCCGTCTTTTTTTGTTCTCCGTCATAATATTCTCCCGTTAAATTCAGGTTTTCTCACATCGCCATGCCGCCGTCCACGGCCAGCACCTGCCCGGTGATATAAGCCGCCGCGTCGGAAGCCAGAAAATGCGCCGCCGCCGCCACGTCCTCCGGCCGGCCCATGCGGCCCGCGGGGATAGTCGCCAGCATTTTGGCTTTGGCGGCCTCCGGCAGCACGTCCGTCATCGCCGTCTGGATAAAGCCGGGGGCCAGCGCGTTCACCGTGACGCCGCGGCCGGCCAGCTCCCGCGCCAGCGATTTCGTCATGCCGATAAGCCCGGCTTTGCTGGCCGCGTAATTCACCTGCCCGGCGTTGCCGCGCAGCGCCACCACGCTGCTCAGGCTGATGATCCGGCCCGAACGCTGCTTCAGCATCAGCTTGGCCGCCTGCCGCATACAAAGGAACGCGCCGCGCAGGTTCACCGCCAGCACCCGGTCATAATCCTCGTCGGCCAGGCGCAGCAACAGGCCGTCCCGCGTGATGCCCGCGTTGTTCACCAGAATATCCACCCGGCCGAGCTCCGCCAGCGTCTGCTCGAACATGGCCGCCACCTGCTCCGCCGCGCTCACGTCAGCCTCGACGATGCAGGCTTTTACGCCGAATTTGGCGCACTCCACCGCCGTCTCCGCCGCTTCGTCCGCCGGGCCCACGTAGTTTATCGCCACGTTTGCGCCCGCCGCCGCAAATTCCAGCGCGATGGCCCGGCCGATACCGCGCCCGCCGCCGGTGATAAGAGCGCATTTGCCGGAAAGATCGCCGTATCCGCTCATGCCGTGGCCTCCTCCCGCGTCTGCTCCTTCAATTCCTGCAGCGCCGCCAGCGTTTTCTCCAGACTGGCGCAATCCTCGATATTATACGTCCGGATCGTGCGGTCCGTCTTTCTGATAAAGCCGGAAAGCGCCCGGCCCGGGCCGATCTCCACGACGGTATCTATGCCCTGCGCCGCCATATAGCGCACGGAATCCTCGAACAAAACGCTGTGGTGCACCTGCAGCTCCAGCAGGCCACGCACCGTCTCCCCCTTGGCCAGCGGCCGCGCCGTGGCGTTGAAAATAACGGGGAAACGCATTTTGCCGAATTTTACCCGGCGGAACTCCTCGTGCAGAGCCGCCGCCGCCGGCGTCAAAAGCGAGGTGTGGAACGGCCCGCTCACCTTGAGCGGCACGCAGCGCTTGGCGCCAAGCTCCAGCGCCAGCCGGCCGGCTTCCGCCACCGCCGCCGCCTCGCCCGCTATCACCAGCTGCATCGGGCAGTTATAGTTGGTTATCTCCACCACGCCAAGGCGGCTCGCCTCCAGACAGGCTCGCTGCAGCTGCTCGCGGGAGAGCCCCAGCACCGCCGTCATGCCGCAGGCCACGCCGCGCACGGCGTTTTCCATCGCCCGCCCGCGAAAGGCCGCCAGCTTTACGGCCGTCGGCGCGTCGAACACGCCCGCCGCCTGCAGGGCGGAATATTCGCCGAGACTTAGCCCGGCCGCCATACGGGGCGCAAAGCCGGCTTCGGCCAGCAGAGCATTGACGCCGGCGGCAAAGGCCACCAGACAGGGCTGCGTGTATTCGGTCTGCGTCAGCACCTCCTCCGGCCCTTCAAACGAGAGCTTTTTTAAGTCGAAGTCCACGTCCAGGCCGTCCAGAACGCGGCGAAAGGCGGCGTGATTCTCGTAAAGATCGCGCCCCATGCCCACGCGCTGGCTGCCCTGCCCGGCGTAAACGAAAGCAATATTCATACCATTTTCCTCCATTCGCCGCACAGCTCGGCCAAAAGCTCGTCGACGTGCAGCATTTTTTTGACGCGGCCGATGTTGCTGCCGCAGAAGAACAGCCCGCGCTCCCAGTTACCGCGCACCGCGTCGATCAACGCCTGCGTGATGCAATAGGGCGTCGTGGCCGGGTCGCAGGCGGTGATGCAATTTATGCAGCGCGCCGGCTTGAGCCGCCCCAGCTGCTTTAAGCGCTCGATCAGTGGGCTGGCCAGCGCCCGCCCCGGCATACCCACCGGGCTTTGCACGATCCGCACGTCCTCCGGCCGGGCCGCCAGCATGATCTCCTTATACGCCTCGCTCGCGTCACATTCCGGCGTGGCGATGAACCTTGTTGCCACCTGCGCGCCGCAGGCTCCGGCCCGCACGCAGGCCGCCACGTCCGCCCCGCTGAACACGCCGCCCGCCGCAAAAACGGGTATATCCCGGCCGTATTTCGCCTCAAAGGGGGCAAGCGCGGCTTTAACGTCCGCGATTATCTGCAGCAGGGGCTTGGCCGTCGCCGCCAGCAGCTCGCCCAGCTTAAAGCCCAAATGGCCGCCGGCCTCCGCGCCCTCTATCACCAGAAAATCCGGCACGCGGGCAAAGCGCCTGTCCCAAAAGCGGCAGAGAGTCTGCGCCGCCTTGCCGCTGGAGACGATCGGGGCCAGCATCACGTCGCCTTCCCCCGCCAGCTCCGGCAGATCCAGCGGCAGGCCCGCGCCGCAAAGCACGGCGTCCGCCCCCGCTGCCGCCGCCGCCCGCACGGATTCGGGATATTGGCTGGTGGCCACCATCACGTTCACGCCGATGAGCCCCCGGCCGCCCGCGATGCGCTTGGCTTTGGCGATCTCCGCCTTTAGCGCGCGCAGATTGGCCGCCAGACTGTCGCGCCAGAAGTCCGGCTCGGCATAGCCCGGGTTGGCGCTGCTGATAACGCCCAGGCCGCCGCAGGCCGCCACGCTGCCCGCCAGCCGCCCCAGCGATACGCCGACGCCCATGCCGCCCTGGATTATGGGCAGCTCCAAATTTCTTCCGCCGATCTTCGGCATGATATTTCCTCCCACAAAAACTCAGGCCAGCTCACTCAGGCTCTGCAAAACGCCGCCGCAGCCCGCCATAAGATCGCTGAATATCGCGCGCAGAGGACGGATCTCATGCAGCATGCCCGCCACCTGCCCGGCCATGACGCTGCCGGTCTTTACATCGCCCTCCTGCACGGCGCGCCGCAGCGAGCCCAGCGTGTATTTCTCCAGCTCCAGCCGCTCCGCGCCGGCTTTTTCCAACCTCAAGTATTCGCGCGTCATGCCGTTTTTCAGCACGCGCGTGGGCGAGCCGCCGCTGCGCCCCGTCACCACGGTGCTGTTATCCTTCGCGGCCAGAACGGCCTGCTTATAGTTGGGGTGGACGGGACATTCCTCACTCACCAAAAGGCAGGTGCCAAGCTGCGCGCCGCAGGCTCCCAGCGCAAAGGCCGCCACCAGCTGCCGGCTGTCGGCGATACCGCCCGCCGCAACGACGGGTATATCCACCGCGTCCACCACCTGCGGCAGCAGCGCCATGGTCGTGAGCTCGCCCACGTGGCCGCCGGATTCCGTGCCCTCGGCCACCAAAAGGTCCGCGCCCTCCCGCGCCAGACGGCGGGCCAGCGCCACGCCGGAGACCACGGGTATCACCTTGATGCCGGCCGCCTTCCACATATCCATATATTTGGCCGGGCTGCCCGCGCCGGTGGTGACGACTTTTACGCCCTCCCGCACCAGCAGCTCCGCCATTTTATCACATTCCGGGTTCAGCAGCATCAGGTTCACGCCAAAAGGCTTATCAGTCAGCTCGCGGGCGCGTTTGATGTGCCGCTCCAACCCGGCGGCGTCCATGCCGCCGCTGCCGATCAGCCCCAGCGCCCCGGCGTTGGCCGCCGCGGCCGCAAACTCGCCGGTGGCGATGTTGGCCATGCCGCCCTGAATAAAAGGGAATTCCAAACCCAAGATTTCCCGCAAAGTCATATTTTCACCTCAATGATCTCAAGCATATAATGCCCCGGCCGCCTACCACGTAAACAGGCAGGCCGCCCAGGTGAAGCCCGCGCCGAAGCCCACGCAGATGACGCGGCTGCCCGGCTTCAGCTTGTGCTGCCGCCACATATCGTTCAGCGCCAGCGGAATACTGGCCGACGACGTGTTGCCATAGCGCTGCACGTTGACGAAAAACTGCTCCGGCCGGGCGTGCAGGCTTTTTACCACGTGCTGGATTATCCGCACGTTGGCCTGATGACAGACGACGTAGTCGATATCGGCCAGCTGCAGGCCGGCCTTTTGCAGCAGCCCCTCTATACAATAAGGAATGATCTCCACTGCAAAGCGGAAGACCTCCTGCCCCTGCATATGCACCACAGAGGGCGCTTCGTCTTTGGCTTTGTCCCACAGGCCGCCGCAATACAAAAAACCGCCCGCGTCCCCACGCGAGCCGCCCAGCCAATAGAACGGCGAATCCGTGGCAAGCTCCGCCACCACGGCCGCCGCGCCGTCGCCGAACAGCACGCAGGTGCTGCGGTCGCCAAAATCCAGCACGCGGGAGAGCGTCTCGCTGCCGACGATAAGGGCATAAGGCCGGGAGGAGGCCAGCAGCAGCTGGCGCGCGGTCTGCAGGCCGTACAAAAAGCCGGCGCAGGCCGCGTTCAGGTCAAAGACCACGGTGTCCTCCGGAAGGCCCAGCCGCGCCCTAAGCTCGCAGGCCACCGTGGGCGACATATGATCCGGCGTAAAAGTGCTGACGAGCAGCACGCCCACCTGCTCCGCCGCCACCCCGGCATGGATCAGAGCGTCCAGCGCGGCGCGGTAAGCCAGATCGGCGTTTTTCTCGTCGCGGCAGAAATAGCGCGTGCGGATACCCGTGCGCGTCGTTATCCACTTATCGCTGGTATCCACCAGAGCGGCCATAGCGTCGTTGCTGACAGGCTGCCCCGGAACCGCCGCCCCCACCGCCAAAAGGCGGAGGCCCACCGTCTGCGCTCCGGCCCTGATCTGTGCGAGAGTCGCCATATTATTCCGCGGCAGCGTGTTCGTCAACGTAGGCCACGATGTCGGCCACGGTCTTTAAGCTGCCCATATCCTCGTCGGGTATCTTGATGCCGTAAGCGTCCTCCAGCGCCATGTTGAGCTCCACCGCGTCCAGAGAATCGGCCTCCAGATCGTCAAACAGATTGGTCTGCTCCGTCACCTGCTCCTCGTCGACGCCCAGCGTCTCCACGATGATCTCCTTCACCTTATCAAAAGTCATGTTTTTTCCCTCTCTTTTGCTTTTTTTCGTTAAAATTAAAAATATTTAATTAAATTTTTTTACTTAAAAATTTTTAATTAAATATTTTGAACTAATACTAGCACGCCTCTGCCTGATTGTCAAGCAAAAACCGCAAAAATATACCCCCGCGGGCAAAATTTTCCGCGAGGGTGCAAAATTCAGTTGAAAATTGCGTCTATGACTGGGGTTCGTCCGCCTTTGCCGCCACGGGGCAAGCCTCCGGGTGGGCGCAGACCTGCTGCAGATCGCGGGAAAGCGAATCCAGCTTTTGCTGCAAAGCGTCGATCTCCTGCTGGATCGGGTCGGGCAGGCTGATCTGGTCCAGCTCCCAGCTGCGATATTCCGGCCGGGCGTCGGCGGGGAGGATCACCGTGCCGGGCACGCCCACCACCGTGGCGTTCGGCGGCACTTCGCGCAGCACCACGGCGTTGCCGCCGATGCGCGCGTTATCGCCCACCTTGAACGGCCCCAGTATCTTCGCGCCCGCGCCCACCAGCACGTGGTTGCCCAGCGTGGGGTGGCGCTTGCCCTTATCCTTGCCGGTGCCGCCCAGCGTTACGCCGTGATAAATGTTGCAATAATCGCCGATCTCGGCCGTCTCGCCGATGACGATGCCCATGCCGTGATCGATGAACAGGCATTTGCCGATCTTGGCGCCGGGGTGTATCTCTATGCCCGTGAGAAAACGGGAAAACTGCGAAATGCCGCGGGCCAGCGTTTTCAGCCCGTGCACGTGCAGAAAATGCGCCAGACGGTGCCAGCGCACCGCATGATACCCCGGATACATGAAGAACACCTGCCACGGCCCGGTGGCCGCAGGGTCCTGCTCCGCTATGTACTTGGCGTCTTCCCAAAAGCCCAAAAAACTCACCCCCGCGTTTGCGGCTTATTCTACAATATTATTATATGCGGCGGCACAAAGTCAAGCAAAATATCTTCGCCTACGCCAAACGCTGAAATCCGCCGTTTGCACGATTTTTCCCCCGCCGCTATACCGGCTATCACGCGGTTTCCCTGCCATAATAATAACACGATTCGGCGGCCGGCGCAAGCGGGGCGCGGCCAAGCTGAAATCAGCCGCAAAACAAAGTAATTTTTGCTAAATTAAAGCAAGTATGGAGAAAACCGGCAAAACAGTCTGTATTTACTGGATTTTTAGCAAAATTTTCCGCTTTTAACGGTTGCGCTCGCAGCACTAATTATATATTATATTAGTTGCTTGATGTTAGCACTCAAGCTAAAAGAGTGCTAACAAAACCGACGGCAATTTTGTTCAGATCACAATATAGTTTTATTAAAGGAGGCAATATCATGAACATCAGACCGATTGGAGAACGCGTGGTAATCCAGCCCATGCAGAAGGAAGAAAAGACCGAAAGCGGTATTCTGCTGCCGGACAGCGCGCAGGAAAAGCCGATCGAGGGCAAAGTCGTGGCTGTGGGCCCCGGCCGCGTGAACGACAAGGGCGAGCATATCCCGCTGGAAGTTAAGGTGGGCGACGAGGTCGTCTTTGCCAAATTTATCGGCACCACCGTGAAGCAGGACGGCGTCGATTATCTGATCGTCAACGGCGAACGCGACATTCTCTGCGTGATCGAATAAACACGCGCTTAACAGACGAATTTTAAGGAGGTAATTTGCAATGGCTAAACAGATAATTTTTAAGGAAGACGCGCGTTATGCCCTGCAAAGAGGCGTAGACGCTCTGGCCGACGCCGTTAAGGTGACGCTGGGGCCCAAGGGCAGAAACGTGATCTTGGAGCGTAAATTCGGCTCTCCGCTCATCACCAACGACGGCGTGACTATCGCCAAAGAGATCGAGCTGGAAGACGCCACCGAGAACATGGGCGCGCAGCTGGTGAAAGAAGTGGCCACCAAGACCAACGACGTGGCTGGCGACGGCACCACCTCCGCCTGCGTGCTGGCTCAGGCCATCATCAACGAGGGCGTGAAGAACGTGACCGCCGGCGCTAACCCGATCATGCTGAAGCGCGGCATCGACAAGGCCGTGGCCGCCACGGTCGATAGCATAAAGGCCTGCGCGCTGCAGGTGGAAAACAAAGAGGCTATCGCTCAGGTGGCCGCCGTATCCGCCAACGACAAAGAGATCGGCGATCTGATCGCCGACGCTATGGAAAAGGTGGGCAAGGACGGCGTTATCACCGTTGAGGACAGCCAGACCTTTGAGACTACCTGCGACGTGGTCGAAGGTATGCAGTTCGACCGCGGCTATATCAGCCCCTATATGGTCACCGATACCGATAAAATGGAAGCTCTGCTGGACGATCCCTTCATTCTGCTGATCGAAAAGAAAGTCGCCACCGTACAGGAGCTGCTGCCCGTGCTGGAGAAAGTTATGCAGGCCGGCCGGCCGCTGCTGATCATCGCGGACGACGTTGAGGGCGAAGCCGCCGCCACGCTGATCGTGAACAAGCTGCGCGGCACCTTCACCTGCGTAGCCGTCAAAGCCCCCGGCTTCGGCGACCGCAAGAAGGCTATGCTGGAAGATATCGCTATCCTCACCGGCGGCAACATCGTGGCCGACGAGCTGGGCATCAAGCTGGAGAATATGACGCTGAATATGCTGGGCCGCGCCCGTCAGGTACGCATCAGCAAGGATAACACCACTATCGTGGGCGGCTACGGCGACGGCGACGCCATCAACAGCCGTATCGCGCAGATCCGCTCTCAGATCGCCGAGACCACTTCCGACTTCGACCGCGAGAAGCTGCAGGAACGCCTGGCCAAGCTGGCCGGCGGCGTGGCGGTGATCCGCGTGGGCGCTGCCACCGAGACCGAGCTGAAGGAAAAGAAGCTCCGCATCGAAGACGCTCTGAACTCCACCCGCGCCGCTGTTGAGGAAGGCTACGTGGCCGGCGGCGGCACCGTTCTGATCAAAGCTATCGACACGCTGACCAAGCTGGCCGAAGCCGCCGAGGGCGACGAAAAGACCGGTATCAACATCATCACCAAGGCTCTGGAAGCCCCGGTGAAACAGATCGCGACCAACGCCGGTCTGGAAGGCGCTGTGATCGTGGAGAAGGTGAAAGCCGCCGCACCCGGCATCGGCTTCAACGCCGCCACCGGCGAGTTTGAAGACATGGTGGCCGCCGGTATCGTCGACCCGGTGAAGGTCGTGCGCTCCGCGCTGACCCACGCCGCCTCCGTCGCCTCCATGCTGCTGACCACCGAAGCTCTGGTGGCCGATATCCCGCAGGAGAACAACAACGCGATGATGCCTCCGGCCGGCGGTATGCCCCCGATGATGTAAGCGTCTGAACCGAAACGCCAAAAGCCCCCTCTTATCTAAGAGGGGGCTTTTTTCAGCGTATTTTTCGTTTTTATTCCGCCAGCAGCCGCTCGGCCTGCGCCAGCCGCTCGGCCGTGCCGACGTCCAGCCACCAGCCGTCCAGCTGTTGGTAGGTTAACAGACCGGCCTGCAGAAAAAGACTGTTCAGGTCGGTTATCTCCAGTTCGCCCCGGGCCGAGGGCGTGAGGCGCGGTATCAGGCCAAACGCCGCGGGGGGATAAAAATAAAGCCCGATCACCGCCAGGTCGCTGACGAACTCGCGCGGTTTTTCCACCAGCGCCGCCAGCTTGCCCTCCCGCAGCACGGCCACGCCGTAATCCTGCGGATTCGGCACGCGGACAAGGAAGATCTCCGCCCGCTGCTCGCCCTGCCCGGCCCGCGCCGCATAGTCCGCCACCGCGGGCGCGATATCCGCTTGCAGCAGGTTATCCACCAGCAGCAGCAAAACGTGCCGCCCCGCCGCGAAATCCTCGCAGAGAGAAAGCGCGTGCGCGATACCCAAAGGCTGC
>CANQSW010000022.1 GCA_947626615.1 uncultured Peptococcaceae bacterium
ATTTCACCCCTTTCCCTTATTTTAGCACAAAAAGATGGTAGGCACTTTCGTGTCTACCATCTTTTTACCACTTCAGCATAAGCCCCGCCTTTTGCTGTTGGTAATAACTTTATTTCGCCACGCTCTCGCAGAAGCGCATCAGGATAACGGCGACCTGCGCCCGGACGGCGCTGCCCTGCGGCTGGAGGAGATCGGCGGAGACCCCGCCGATGAGGCCGTTATTGTTGGCCCAGCTCATCGACTCTTGGGCGTAGGCGCTGATAGCGCCAGCGTCGGCAAAGGCTGCCAGATCGGCCTTTTCGGTCACGCCATAGCCCTTGAAAGCGGCGTAGCGATACAGAATCGCGGCCAGCTGTTCGCGGGTGATAGGATCGTCCGGGCCAAAGGTATTCTCATCGTAGCCGGTGACAACGCCGTTGGTGGAAGCCCAGTTGACGGCGTCGGAATACCACTTGCCGGCGGCAACGTCCGCAAACGGCAGATTCATCGTCGTGGCGGGTTCGCCCTCCAGACGATAGAGAATGGTCACGATCATCGCGCGGGTGGTGGTGTCGTTCGGTGCGAAGGTATTAGCGCTCGTGCCGTTCATCAGGCCGTTGGCAACGGCATATTCCACGCCTTCGCGATACCAGGCGTCTGGCTCGACGTCGACAAACCCGGTAGACGGAACGCCGGCCGCCGGATCGGTCTTGAACGTAACTGTTACTTTAACAGGCAGGCGTTCTTCCTCCGGCATCACGAAGCTGTACGTGCCGTCGCCGTTGTTCTTAACGTCGATAGCCCTGCCGTTCTTGTCGGTAACGGTAACGGCATCGACTAAGTAACCGTCAGCGGCTTTGGGAGTTAGCTTTACGTTATCGCCCGCCTCGGCAGCCTTATCGGAAACGGTGACCGTCCCGTTGGCAGCAGAAGAGACCACAACATTTGCGGTTGGCGCACCGCCACCGCCGCCACCACCGCCGCCGCCGGCAGGAGCGCCTCCGCCGCCTCCACCGCCGCCGAAGCCGCCGCCTCCGCCGGCTGGCGAATCGGATTCAGTCCAGATCACCGCGATCGGCGACAGGCTGCTCACACGGAACTGCAGACCGGCAGGAGTATTATCAAGATTACCTTTCGCCGCCGAAAACGTCTCGGTCGTGCCGACGGCATCACCGGAGGTGATCATATGCACCACCGTAAAAGAATCCCTGCTGTCAGTACCTGCGGGATAAGGCAGGATAACGGTCAGGCCGCCGTCCGGGAAATTATTGGCCGTAACGGTCTCCCAGTGGTCGTCCACATATTGTTTAAGCGTCACGTCGTAAACGGCCTTGTTATCCTCCGGCGCGCTGGGCATCTCCTTAGCCACGATCTTCTTCATGGCCTCTGCAACGTCATCGCCGGTAATGTTATCTTTCGTTACGCCTTCAGGCAGATAGTCTTCCAAGCGACTAAACGCAGTATCATTTTTCAGGCCGTAGACCGCGTCGTCCGGGATAGAGTTATTCAGCTCCACGCGGAAAGACGGCAGCTCGATCTCGTCTTTAACGCCTTTGATATCTATGTCCCAGCCGCCTTTGCTGTTTTGGGTGACCGAAACATTCTCGCCCATAGCGCGGAAACCGTCGATATAAGGCAGCAGCAGATCTCCGCTGGCGATCTCGGCGGCGGGCGTGATAGTAAATTTCAGGTCGCCGCCCACGCGGTAGTGACCAGACATAACGCCGCTGTTTTCCCCGCTGGGATAGCTGGAGACGTTTTCGACCGTATAAATATCAGCGTCTTGCGTTTCCGGATAAGCAAACTCCACTTTTGCCGTAAAGAAGACCGTAACGGTGGTGTCGTCGGACAAAGTGAAGGTCGGGAGCTGCAGCCCCAGCTCGTTCCGGCCGGCGGCAGTCTTCTGTACCTCGCCGTTCACTTCCCAGTGGTCTATCATCTGGCCGTAATACGGCTCGGCCACAATGCTTATCGTCGAACCCTCCGGGAGATTTATTGTGCCCGGCGCATAATCGGAACCGGCCACTTCTGCTTTTGCAGTGCTTGCGCCGCTGGCTCCGTCAAGCGCAAGCGTCAACGCCAGCTGGCGCGTATCGCTCTTCTTTTCCGCGATAACAGCCCGGACTGTGGTGTCCTGGGAGAGGTACTGAAGCGTGGCCCGGTTGGGATCGTCCGGATCTTGGGTGGCATTTTCCCATCTTTCCACATAGTATTTATCGCTGAGCTCCAGCGTAAATTCCACCGGGATATTAGAGGTATGAGTGCCCGGCTTGATCTCTACACCGTTGCTGACGGCTTTGAATGAAACTACCGCGCCTACGGGAGCAGGTACGCCATCTTGCGTCACAGCTTCCCAATCCAGATTATACGTCTGCGTTCTGCTGACGCAGACCCGCACCTGCAAAATTTCCGTCGCGGGATTTTCGTAGGTAAACGTGTCGTTTCCGTAAGAAAGCGCAACGTCCTGCCACGGCCCGCCCGCGGTTGTGCGATACTGCCATTTCTCTATATGGTATTGAAATGGAGAAATGTTTGCGGTAAACTCCAGCTTCCCGCCCTGCATAACGCTGAACTCGCCGGCCGCGGCGGCTTTATACCCTTCCAACGGCCGCCCGTCTACGGCGGCGACTGTGATCGTGCCGCCGGTGAAAGTTTCGGACCAATCACCGTCAGTTCCTGTCGTCACCATAGAGAAAGAAACGTTGGTCTTTTGCTCTGACGTAAAGAAAACTTCGACCTTCAGATTATCGCCTCGAACATCGGTCAGGGTCAGCGTATTTTCCCGATATGTCCCGCCGCCGGGATATTTTTGGGTAACGCCGTTTACCTCCCAGCTATCTAGCATCTGACCTGCGCCCGGAACAGCGGTGAACACGATCTCCGAGCCATAATATACCTTTCCATTACTACTTAGGGGCACACCGCCTGGTAAGGCTGCAGAGATAGTGCCGCCCTCGTTGGAAGAGTACGTAACGTTGGTCATCTTGTGGTCGAAGCTGACTTCCACAGTAAGATGACCCGTATTAGTATCGTCTTCGCTGAAGTTTGTCAGCGTCAAAACTTCTGTGTAAGTATTCGCATTGACATTCTCGATCTTCTCGATCGTCACGTTCTCGTGATCGGCTAGGTAGCCATCGTTAACGACCTCGCCGTTTATCTTCCACTCTTTCACCGTAGAGTCTTTGGCAGTGGCGGTAAATTTCAGCGTGGAACCATACTTTTGGCTATTGCCGCTATCAAAGCGAATAAACCCGTTGGTGACGTTGACCGTGGCGTCGAGCGTGCCGCCGTCGCCGGCGCTATAATTCACTATACCCTGGTCTCTCAGCCGCTCGATCACAGCCGTCCCAAAGGTCACGCGATAAGAGCTTTCGATCGTTTCCCCGTATTTGCTGTCTGCCCATTGGAGGGAGAGCATATAGCGGCCATAAATATCGGTAATAAGATTGCCTGCGTCATTATAAAGCCCGCAGACCACCTTGATCTTTTTCTGGGAAGGATCGGAAAGACCGGTAAAATCTGCATCATAACCGTGCTCAAGTTTATAAGTAATACCGATCTCGCTAAGATTTCCGGGCAAGTTATCATCCAGAACTGGGAATATGGTCACCTCCGCGTAATCGACGCGGAAAGAGACGCTTGCCAGAGCAGCGGCACTGTAGAAGACAGTTCCGTATTTTTCCAACGCATTATTATATGCGGTCTCGTTCTCCCACACGCGGACAGAATAAGTGCCGGCAGGCCGCTCAAACGTTACCAGAGTTAACGAATTGATTTGCTCTCTTGTTCCGTCCGGCTCCACCAGTTCGATATACTTGCCTTCCGTGCTTTCTTCTTGCCATTCATTATCATTGAGCCCTTCGGTATCCTTGCCCAGGCGTTTCTCAAAAGCCAACTCAATTGTATCGCCGTAGGTCACGGCTTCCGGCGGCACATGCTTGACTTCCTCATTTACCTTAGCTACCTCAGTTAGACGATACTCAGTTTTAGTCGGATCGCCCTCCGCCTTATAGTAAATAACATTCGACGTGCTGGCCGCCAGGGTGGAGGTAGCCGTCACGGAGGCCCGGATAGCATACAGACCGGGTGCGGGCGCCGGCCAATCCGCCACTATCGTGCCGTTTGATTCCACCGTAGCGTTGATAGTGGTGACAGCCCCGGTGTCCAGATTGGTGATGATAAAATCTGCCTTAGTACCTTCAGGTAAATTGTTGGAAACATCGGGTAATTTATTCACATAAGACAGTTCGGCACGAAGTTTAAGGCCAGTGCCTTCTATTTCCGTCGTCTCGGTTGTAGTTACAGATACTTTTTTCTGATAAGTGTAGGGTTCTTTTATGTCAGTATTAACGTCCACTTTCGTCCCGTCTATGGTGATATATTTCTTGAGTATGACGTTCTGGAATTTCTCGTCCTTTTCCCAGCTTTCCCCGCTCTTTTGCAGCATGAAATAGCCGTTATCGCTCTGCAAAAAGAGTTTGGCTTCGGTATCGGGGCCGATGTAATAGCATACGGGCGACGTGTGAGCGCCTTCAGTCGGTTCAAATTCGAACTCTATAAAATTATTGCCGCTTTCATCTAGCGTATAATATGTTATTTTATCAGCTGTTGTTTCACCGTCCATACCGTCCGAGCCGTCTTTTCCTTTCAGCCAATAAGTTTTGACGCTATCAGATATAACCGAACCGTCCTCATTCTCGCTCCATTCGGCTTTCTGATAATAAATATAACTATCATCGGATTCACCGATTCTTTTGAAAACGAGCGCATCTTCACTCAAGCCATACGCGCCAAAATCTGCCGGGTCAATCGTTTCATTATCTTTGCGCCACTCAGTTTTAACGTCGAGTTCTTTGACGACCGTGGCAGTAGGTTCACCCTCTGTTGTGCCGTCAATTGTGACCTCATAATAGCTGTTGTGGCCGGGAGTGTTGTCGGCATGGACAGCCACATATTTGTCAGCGCCGCCATCGGCGCCTTTAACTATATAAACAGGGTCGCTATGCTCGACAGTGCCAGATTCATGTTCATGTCCATCGTTGTCGATCTCCATGGTAACGGTTCTATACTCTGTGTCGTGATCCTCTGTATATTTCGTATATGCGCCCTCGCCGGTATAAGGATCAGCAGCTGTTCCTTTGCCAGGAATGCCCTCAAGTGTGCCATCATTATTTGTCAGGCTGACTTCGGCGGAGGTGGGATTAGCGCCGATATGCAGCGTGGCCACGTTGCTATAATAATGATATGTATTATTGCTTGTCCAGGCGGTAACATGCAGCCGATACTGATTGCCGTCCATTTCCTGAGTGACGGCCTTCAGTAAAAGTGTCTCGCCCGTATCAGACAGATCCTCCCAGATATTACTGTTCTTTTTTCGGCATTGCCATTTATACGTAGTTGATATCACATGGTCGGTATTGCTCACACCAGATGAGAAAGAAGCGTCTCTCCCCACCGAAACTTCCACGTCCTCCACCGGACGTACATTAACTAGCTGTTGATCATCGGGATTAGTCGTCAGCGTATAGGTCTGGCTGTCCACCGATTCCGTGCCGCCGGTAACGCCTCTCACCGCAAATGTATACGTTCTGCCATTCTCCACCCCGGAGAACTTAAATTTGTATTTTTTGTTGTCAGGGTCTTTAGGATCCGGCTGATCCACAACGCCAATCGGGATATGACTATTAGTTCCGTCCAACAAATAGATATTATATTGACTGGCAGGGCGGCTGCCGCTGTTCCAGGTCAACGTCAACGTAGACTGGTCGAGGCTGCCGTCTATATCAGTCGGCGGCGACGGCGGCGCTATCTGATTTTGCACCCGATACCCCAGCACCGGCACATTTTTGCCCTGAAATCGTAACCTTCCAGCCCCAGGCCGCCAATACCCTCCACCGTGCCGGATTTACCCACGCCGTTGGTGGTGATTGTGCCGAAAAGGTTCTCATAACCATACCCGCCGCCCGCGCCGGCTTTGACGCCAAAAATGGTGGCATATAGAGTAAAATCCACCGAAAGGTCATAAGTGAACGTCTTGGTATTTGAGCTGTCATAAGCAAAACTTTGGGTAACGTAACCCTGCGTCTGATAGCTGAACCATTCGTTGCCTAAATTGGTAAGCTCATTTTTGGCCAGCGTTGACTCGGTGGCGGCGGCCCAGGAAGACGGATAGGAAAAAGGATCGCCCGGCTTACACAGCTTGTCCTCGTCGATGCGCGTCAGGCCGAACGCCGCCGCCTGATCGTTATAATCCGCCAGCGTTATCATGGCGTATTCCGCGTCCAGCGCTTTCTGGATATGGATAGGCAGGCCGTTGTTCACGTTCCTGTAGGTGTAATTTACTACCGGAACTCGATATACGATGACCTGATTGACGCCGGTGTGGTTGGCAAAGTTCAGCGTAAACGTGCGGGTGGTCTCCGCTTCCGCCGTCCAGGTCAAATTGTTCTCAATGGTCGTCTCAAAGCCGCCGCCGGAGTTGGTTATCGGGTCGGCGGCGTCAAAGCCCGCCACAATGTTGGTGTGCAGGCTGTGCGACGTGCTGTCTATAGAACCGTCGCCGGTCGAAGTGCTGTATTCCGTGCTGCTGTAATCACGGGTGCTGGGATCAAGCTCCTCAAAATATGGGGCCGCCTCCAGCACGGCCAGCACGTCCGGTTTGGAATAGGTCTTTTCGATATTCTCAAACTCGGCGATAACGCTGTCGGTATCGTAGTCAAAGGCCGTCAGCGTGGCGAACGCCTTGCCTTTATGGCTGACGTATTGCTCAGACTCGCTGTAAGACCACGTGCCGTCTTCTTCTTTCTCGCCGGGCGTATAATTGTAAATAAACATACGGGAGTAACCGTTGTTTATGGAATTCTGCTTGGAGAGGGTGACGAACGCCACCTGCTCCCTCCCGTCGATGTTGCCGTCGAAGTTGCCCACGGCCACGTCTTCCACCTGGCTGTATTTGATGATAGTGGCGCCGGACCAGTCAAAATCATCGTTAAAAAATCCCGGCGTAGCTTTATCTATCTTGTTCAGTTCGTTTGTATCGCCGCTGGAGATCGTGTAAACGTCGCCGTCCAAAAAGATAGCTTCGGCGTTTGCGCCGCCCTTATAATTGAAGCAGGCCACGGCCAGAGGAGAAAGCATATCCTGGCCGGGATAGCGCCCGCCGTCGATAAAATCGTTTGTATCGTAAGTGGTTCCGCCGTTGGCGCCGCAAACTTCCGTTTTGAAATTAGCCTGCCAGTTATCAGTTTCTTTTTTCCAGCCGTTGATTTTGGTAACGTAGCATTTGAATTTATCAGAGCGTCCGGTCTGATAACCGGCGGTGACGATCTCGGGGAAATCGGCAGTCGCCGCAGCTATCACGTTGCCCACGTCGGAACTGGGAACCGCTGTTTCGGTCAACTTGTCCGAACGATATGTTTGTTCCCAGCCGCCGGTCAGTTTGTCGTAGACATATAAATAAGATAATGTGTCATAAGGTCCGTCGCCAGTGGTGATGATAAGCTCGTCGTAACCGTCACGGTCGACGTCCTCCGCCACGAGGCTCACCTTGGCGCGAGGTTGGAGACCGCCTAAAGCCGAATCTTCTATAATGGTCTTCGGGTCTCCAAGTGTAACGGAGGAGATTTCTTCCGAGCCTTCCGGCGTGATCGTGATCTCTTTTATGCCCTCGCCCGGGACCCTGGCAATAATGGTATCCACGCCTTTCCGGTCAAAATCGCCGCAGGCAATAGCCAGCATACTCCCGCCCTGATATAGATCGAGATCGCCCAGGCCGACAGGGTCTTCATTTTCGCTCAGCTTTTTGTCAACTTTTTTATCCAGGTCTTTATCTATTATCGACAAATAAACGTGTCCGCCCCAGACATAACTCAAATAAGCGACATACTCGTCCTTGCCGCTGCCCGGGTTGACCCCGGCGCTTTCCGCAAAGTAAGCCGCTAGATCCTGGTCGTTCTTTACTTTTGTGGTGTACTTATTGTCCACCCGGCTCATGGCGCTAAGATCGCCCGTATCAGTACCGCCGCCGGGGCTGGCGTCTATAACGCGCAGCCAGTTGGCTTTACCGGTCTTATGCACGTCCCAGCCGTAGCTCAAAAAGAGCTCGCTCATGGCGTTGAGCGTTACGGGCTTGTCCTCGCCACCACCAACAAGCGCGCCAAAAGGCGCAGTGGAAAGCAATCCTTTATATTCTTCGGAATCACTCGTCAGCTTCGTTTCCTGCGACAGGCCGAAAGCGCCCGTAGCTGCGTTTGTCCCCCCCGTCAGCCGTGTCGGCAAAAACCGTCGTTGACGAGGTCAACAGCAGCGAAAATACCGTGACCATAGCCAAGAACAGAGACAGCGAACGCTTTTTCATGACAACTTCCTCCTTGTTGCATACTTGACGGAGAGAGGCAGTCATCTCGAAGCAGAACTCCGAGATGGCACAGGGTCTTGTGTCGTCGTAATAACCAATATTTCAGGCAGCCGATGCCAAAACAGCTATATTATATCTGATGCTCGCCGCGGTAAACGCGGCGGCGTATGATGAATTTATCTTCCTCCGTTTTAGCGCAGATTTTCGGGGGGGGGGCAGAACGTTATATCTTCGTGTGATTTCCGGCTATTCCAGCCATTCCGCCGTCAGGCCGACCACCGTTTTATCGTCCAGCGTCAGCAGAATGACCTGCACTTCGTTTTTGTTATAGCGATAGCCCGAGGCCGCGTCGCGCGTATAACCGTATTCCTCCAGCGTCTCGCCGGCCGCGGCCAGCTCGTCGCCCACCTTGACGCCGAACAGGCTGAATTCGCCGTTTTTGCTGGATAAGCGGCGAATAACGCCGTCGTCGTCCAAAGCGGCGGAGATATCGCTGGCCTGATAGGAACATTCCGTGCCGCTGGTCATCGGATTTTCCGCGTCCGGCTCGCCCAGCTCCTCGCGCATGGCGTCGTCCGTCATGCCGAGCAGCAGGCCGCCGAACTCCAGATTTTCGTTAAGCTCCAGCAGCGCTTCGTTGGATTCCGGCATGGCGCAGCCGGCCAGAACCAGCAAAACAAAGGTTAAAATCGCAAGCAGACGCTTCACAACGCACCTCCAGGGTCAATTTGACTGTTCCGCCGGAGCAGGCTCGGCCGCGGCGGCCATTTTCTCCGCCAACACCGCCACCGCTTGAGCCAGCTGCGGGTCGAATTCCGGGTCCATAGTGTAGGCCGCCAGACCGTCCGCGTCTTCCGGCATGGGGAAGACGATATCGGGCGCAATACCGACGCCGTGGATATCGTTTTGGTGGGCCGTGCTGTATTTGGCGGAGGTAAAACGCAGCCCCGCGCCGGAAGCCAGCTTTTTCAGGTCTTGCACGATACCCTTGCCGTAGGTCGTCTCGCCGAGCAGCGTGGCCAGGCCGCAGTCGTGCGCCGCGCCGATCACCAGCTCGGAGGCGCTGGCCGTGTGGCCGTTTTGCAGAATGACCGCCGGCAGGTCGATCGCCTCACGGTTCGAGGTATAGTAATAAACGCCCGAAGAATCGGTAATATACATCATCGGCTCGCCCTTGGGGACGAAATAATTGCAGATCTGCAGGGCCGCGTTCATCTCGCCGCCGCCGTTATCGCGCAGATCGAGGATAAGCCCCTGCATGCCCTGCTCCAGCAGGTCGTTGTAGGCGTTGGCGAACTGCTCGCCGGTGTTCCTGTTGAAGCTGCCTATCTTGATCAGGCCCATAGCGTCCGGCAGCAGCAGATAGTCCAGCGTCGGCACTTCCACCTTGGCGGTCTCGAGCCGCACCGTGACTTCGCCCTCTCCCGGGCGCTCGAACGTCAACTCCAGCTTGGTGCCGGCCGGAAAGCCGATCAAACTGTCCGATACTTCGTCATAGGAAAGAGCGCTGAGATCCTCGCCGTTCAAACGCAGGAAAACGTCGCCGGGCAAAATACCGGCCTCATACGCCGGGCCGCCCTTCATCACGCCGTAGATCATCGCCCGCCCCGCTTTGTCGGGGTATATATAGACGCCGATACCGTTGTATGAGCCGACGACGGAGCGGAACTGTTCGGCATATTCCTCCGGCGTATAATAAATGGCGTAGCGGTCGTGGCGCGCCGGCTTTTGCGCGGCCAGAGCGTCCACCGCCAGCGAGCCGGCTGCGGCCGCGTCAATCGCGGCGTTTTCCGGCAGGTTCAGCGGCTGCTCCGCCAGGCAGGCAGCCAGCAGCGGCAGCAGGGCCAGCAGCAGGCCCAGCGCGCGCCGCGCTTTAGGTTTGGTTATAAACATGATGAGCCGTCACACTTCAACTTGTTTTTTTCCAGCTTATGCGCCCTTAGGGCGGCATATTACGGCTTGGAGACGTAATTCCACGGCGAGACGGTGCTGCCGTTTTTGCGGAATTCCAAATGCAGGTGGTTGCCGGTGGCGTTGCCGGTGGCGCCAACGTAACCGATAACGTCGCCTTGCTTCACGTTGTCGCCGACGCTGCAGCCGATCTGACTCATGTGAGCGTACAGGCTGGAGATGCCGCCGCCGTGGTCAATGATAACGTATTTGCCGTAGGAGGTGGTCAGGCTTTTGACCAGAATGACCGTGCCGGAATCCACCGCGTGGATCTCCGTGCCGCGCGGGGCGGAGATATCAATGCCGGTGTGGAGGTTTCTCTGGCCGCGCAGCGTGCGCCAGCCGTAATCGGAAGTTATGGTGCTGTAACCGCGCAGCGGCCAGGCGTAAATGCCCGAACCTACGGCTGTCGGCGATTGCAGACGGCGGATCGCCGCCGCGATCTCGTCGGATTCCTTCTTCCACTCGTTGATCTCGGCCTGCACGTCGTTTACGTCGCCCTGGGCCGCGTCCACCAGCTTTTTCTGCTCGGAGCGGGCCGTCTCAAGCTCGGCCAGCATAGATTGCTGCTCTTGGGTCAGCGTATCAAGGTTGGCGATCTTCGTTTCCTGCTCGGCGCGCTTTTGCCGGATAACTTCTATCTGAGCGTTGATCGAATCGATCATACTGCTGTCATAGAGCAGGATCCGCTCCATGTAATACGAGCGCGTGATAAAATCCTCCATGCTGGTAGCGTCGAAAACAACGTCCAGCAGGCCCACGTCGCCGTTGATATAATTCTCCCGCAGGCGGGATTTGAAACCGTCGAGCTGCCGCGCCAGCTCAGTCTGCGCGGCGGAAAATTCGATATTGGCGTATTGCAGCTCTTTTTTGGCTACGGCCATTTGCTGATTCAGCGCCGCCAGCGTATCCTCGCAGCGCTGCACCTTCATATCGGCGTTGGCCAGCTCCGTCTGCTGCTTGGAAAGCTCGCCTTTAAGGCCGCTCAACTGCTGGCGCAGCAGAGCCATTTCGTTTTCGATCTGGCGCTGCTGTTCGCGATAATCGCTGAGAGCGTCGGCCTTGGCCGGCTGCGGCGGGCCGTAGACCACGCCGTGCCACAGCATAACGGCCAGCAGAAAAACGGTCAGCGCCAGGGGAAATTTGGCATTTTTCAGCATCACGCCACCCCCTCACACGTTTATGTGCTTATGCACGGCGATAGCCGAACCAATGGAACCCAACAGCAGGCCCACCAGCAGCATACCGCCCACCGTGGGCAGGATTATCTGCGCAAACGGGGTGAACGTGAGGAACGTCAGGCTGGAGAGCAGCATGTTCATCACCATATGATACGAGAACAGCACCAGCATGCAGGCCAGGCCGCCGCCGATCACGCCGAGCAGCATACCCTCCAGTATGAACGGCCAGACGATGAACGAATTGCTCGCGCCGACGTATTTCATCACGCTGATCTCCTCTTTGCGCGCCTCCACGGAAAGGCGAATGTTCATGGAGATCAGAATGACCGCGGAAAAGCCCAGCAGCACCATCAGCCCCAGGCCCAGCGAGCGCACCCAGTTCATAAACGTGAACATTTTTTCCACCGAACCCTGGCCGTAGCGCACCGCCTCGACGTGTTCCAGCTTGGAGACGGCGTCGACGATGGGCAGCACCTGCTCCGGCGTTTCCGCCTTCAGCGTGTAGGAATTAGGCAGGGGGTTAGTGTCGATAGCCGCCAAGATCTCCTCGCTGGAGCCGAATTTTTCGGACATTTTCTCCAGCCCCTCGGTGCGGCTGACGTAGGTGACGGAGGCCACGCCCGGTATCGCCTTCACCTGCGCCGAAAGCGCGTCCATCTGATCCTGGTCGATCTTATCTTCGATAAACACCTTGACTTCCACCGCGCTTTCCAAAAGCGTGGCGTTCTGGTTAATGTTTGACACCAGCAGGGCAAAAATGCCGCATAAATATAACGTGAGCACCACCGTCAGCACGGCGGCCACCGTCATGCCGAAGTTGCGGCGCAGGCTGATAAAAGGCTCCGGCAGGATATAACGAAAACTGGCCAGCTTCACAGCGCCCACCCCCCAACTCGGTCTGCCACGATCTCGCCTTTTTTCAGGGCGATGACGCGCTTGTGCCGCTCGTTGACGATGCGTTTATCGTGCGTCGCCATGATCACCGTAGCGCCCTCGTCGTTGAACTCCTGGAAAAGCTGCATCAGCTCATCGGAAGTGTCAGGGTCTAGGTTGCCGGTCGGCTCGTCCGCCAGGATTATCGGCGGATTATTGATAACGGCGCGGGCAAACGCCACTCTCTGCTGATCGCCGCCGGAAAGCTGGCGCGGGAACGCGTTGGCCTTGTCGGCGATCTTCAAACGCTCCAGCACCTGCGGCACGATCTCCTTGACCTCGCTCCAGGGGTATTCCAGCACTTTCAGCGCAAAGGCCACGTTCTCAAACACGGTCTTGTTCTCCATCAGGCGGAAATCCTGAAAAACCACGCCGGTGTTGCGGCGCAGCTTCACGGTCTCCTTGTTGTTCAGACGGATAATACTGCGCCCCGCGATAAAGATCTGGCCGGAATCCGGCATGATCTCGCGGAACAACAGCTTGATCAACGTGCTTTTGCCGGCGCCGCTCTGCCCCGTCAGATAAACGAACTCGCCGTTATCGATATGGAGAGAGATATTTTTCAGGGCCAGATTGCCGCCGTCGTACGTCTTATAGACGTTGGACATATCTATCATCTGATCATCACCACTTTTTTACGCGCTTTATCACACTTGATTACACAGTTATTAGATATTTCGACGGCAAAGGCTGTTTCCCTGCAAATTATGGCGATAAATTACATAAAAATACAAATAATACCGCTAAATTGCCGCTTTTGGGCAGAAAAAAACGGTTTTAGCGCGCCGCACCGCGGTATAACGCGCCAAAAACCGTATATAATAGTGCCGGAAAGCCCCGTTTCGAATAAAATCAAGGAAGTGTCGCCATGAACAAGCGCAAATGGCAGAGCCTGCTCGTCGCCGTCGCCATACCGGAGGCCGTCGGCGGGATCGCCGGCTTAATTAGCGGCCCGGCCATGCTGCGGCAAAACCGCGAGCTTATCATGCCGCCGTTTGCTCCGCCGCCGTGGCTGTTCCCCGTCGTCTGGGTGCTGCTCTATCTGCTGCTGGGTCTGGCCGCGTGGCTGGTGTGGCGCAAGAAAAGCGCCGCCGGCAAAAGAGCGCTGGGGCTCTACGGCGTGCAGCTATTTGGCAACTTTCTCTGGCCGATCCTCTTTTTCAACTTCCAGCAGCGGCTGTTCGCCTTCTTCTGGCTGCTGGCGCTGCTGGCGCTGATATTCGCCACAATGCGGGCCTTTTTTCGCCTCGACAAGCGGGCCGGCTGGCTGCTCGCGCCCTATCTGCTCTGGTGCTGCTTCGCCGCCTATCTTAACCTGGC
>CANQSW010000023.1 GCA_947626615.1 uncultured Peptococcaceae bacterium
AGGAATACGACCGCCTGCTGGCCGCCGCGCAAAATAAGCCCCGTCTGGCGCTGCTCATGGAGACGATCTGCTCCACGGGTATCAGGGTCAGCGAAGTGCGGTATATCACCGTGGAGGCGGCCAGAGAAAACCGGGCGCAGATAGCGCTGAAAGGGAAAATTCGCGTCATACTGCTGCCGGGGAAGCTCTGCCGCAAGCTGCTGAAATACGCCCGGAAAAATAAAATCGCTTCCGGCGAGATATTTCTCACCAGAAGCGGCAAAGGTCTGACGCGGCGGCAAATTTGGGCGGAAATGAAAGCGCTGTGCGAGAAGGCCGGCGTGGAGCGCTCCAAGGTGTTCCCGCATAACCTGCGGCACCTGTTCGCCCGGGCGTTCTACCGTGCGACAAGGGACATTGCCAAGCTGTCCGACGTGCTGGGCCATGCGTCTATCGAGACCACCCGCATCTACCTCATCTCCACCGGCGCGGAGCACGCCAAGGCGCTGGATAAGCTGGGGCTGGTATCATAGCGGCTCATCACTAAACAATCATTTTGCCGTGATTATTTTATTCTATTATAAAACTAAATCTCCTGCTTACTAGACAACAAAACAATCATTTTGTTGCGATTTTTATTTATTTTATGGTTGTACTATATTCTTACATAACAAATTTTAGCACTTATTGCAACCAATAACAAGATGAAATTGCTGCCAAGGCGCAAAAATTTAAGACCGTGGAGAAAGAAAATATTCTACGGCCTGATTTTTTGCGCCCTGCTCTCCTGCTTTTGATCCGCTACGGGTCAAAGTGAGTATGTCCGGGCTGTTTTTTATGCTTGTGGCGGGACAAAATGATTGTTTTGTTGATAACTATGCGCTTTGGCGCGGGCGGCTTCGTTTTCCCGGGGTTTCGTCCACCCAGCGGACAGCGCGCGGCACGCCGCAACGCTGCCCAGCGGGCAAGACGTAGTCCGAACCAAGCGGCAGAAAGTTGGTGAAGGCTCAATTTTCCACAAACCAGTTTTCCATTTTTTTAAAATAATTTTTAAGGAGGCAAAGAACAATGCACAAAAAATTTTTGTTTATGGTGTTGGCGCTGGTGCTGGTCATGGCGCTGATGCCCGCGACGGTGTTCGCGAACGCAGGGGATATAGGAACAAAATCGACGCAGCTTTTTACGTCGGTTAAAATCGATGATGTGGAAGTCACAGAAAGTTCGTGGTATTCTACTTGGAATATTTTCCAAGCAAAAACTGCTCAAGTTATCGACATGTCAAATGTGAAGCTTAATGTAACAGCAGTTGAAGGCACTGAACTAAAATATAGCGTCGGCAGCACAAAATACCCCACAGGAGGGAAAAAGGGAGTACTGGTCAATCCCGCTGATGCGGCTTACCGGAGCTTCACATCATCATTTGATGAGGTTAAAAGCAGTTTAAGTGCCGAAAATTCCTATATCTGGATTTTAGCCACAAAGGGCGACCTCGCCGAGGTGGTCACCGTGCAGGTGAAGGAATTGGCGGGCACGATTTTGACAAACGATAATACTACAATTTCCGGACCTGGCACCTATAAGGTTTCGGGCGATGTAAACAGCCCCATTACGATCAACGCTACCGGAGCGGTCACCCTTATTATTCCGGCAAACTCCACCGTTTCCGTCAGAGACCGAGCCGCCATTACGGTTTCAAATGGTGCAAACGTTACTATTACCGTTAACGGCCAAATAACCGGAAGCGGTAATAATGGTGTTATCGTAAACAACGGCACTCTTACTATTGGCGGGCCTGGCACAATCACCGGCGCCAGTGCCAATCCTGTTATCGTTAACAACGGTACTGCGCTTACACTTCAGGGTTCTCTGACCATTGCAAACAATACCAACAAAAGCGCAGAAGATCCGTATTATGTGATCGATAATAAGACAGGTACATTGAAGGTATCCTTGAACAGCGGTAACGGTTCGATCACAAGTGCCAGCGGCGGTATCAAAAATGCGAGAACATTGAATGTGACCAACGGTTCTATTAAGGCCACAGATAATGCAATCGACAATACAGGTACTGCTGAAATCAACAATAGCCATATCTACGGAACTGTTGCAGCCTCCGGCGGTTCGACGACATTTACTTCCGTCACTTCCGAGCCCGGTGACTCCGCCCCGTCTATTTTGGTTAGGGGTAGCGATGCGGCTACCGTTACCGTCAACAGCGGTATCTATAACGGCGGGGTCACAGTAAATAACAGCATTGCCACCGTCAATGTTTTGGACGGCACTTTCAAAGGCGTATTCCAAAATGATAACGGCACCATTAAGATTTCCGGCGGCCAGTTCATCGGTGAAGACACCCAAAATTCCGTAAAAGATTTTCTCGAAGGTAAGGTGCTGGATTCCAGCGGCCAAATCGGTGATGCCGTTGCTGAGATCGATCTTGGCAACGGAGCAAAACTGAACTTCGCCGACTTGGGAACGGCTATCGGGAGCGGCAAGGGATACACCGTCACGCTTTTGCAGGATATTGATAGCCTGGCGAGCAATGTCAATCTTTCCACCGCGCCCGCCGGCGAGGTCACGCTCGACCTCAACGGGCATCACATCGCCTTCGCAGACAAATATGGCATTTCCGTTAGCTTTGGCAACAAGCTGATCGTCAAGGACAGCACCGCACCGGAAGAAACGGGCACGACGACAAATGGCTACATCACTAACGTAGCTAACAGCACGGCTGCCACTATCAGCGTTTCCAGCGGCGCGACCTTTGAGCTCCAGAGCGGCGTGGTAAAGAACGTGAGCAAAGAAAATAGCGCAAGCGCGATCGTTGCCAGAACTCTTGCCGCCGGTACTGCAGATATGAAAAATGCCAACATCGTTATCAAGGGCGGCAAAGTCGAGGCTGAAGGCTCCGGTATCTTCATCGCCAATAACGCCAATCTGACTGTGGAGGGTGGCGAGATTTATTCCCAGGATTCCTTCGCCATTTCCGGCAACGGCAACGGCAATTACAACCCCACCACCATTACCATTAACGGCGGTAAGATTTCCAGCAACGCCACCACGGCCATTTACCACCCCCAGGTCGGTACTCTGACCGTGACCGGCGGCGAGATCACCGGCCAGGCCGGTATCGTGATGCGCAACGGCGAACTGACGGTCAGCAACGGCACTATTACGGCCACAGGCACAGATAAGCTTGGAACCGTCGGCACGGCAAATCCGGTTACCGCCTCCGCCGTTGTGGTGGCCAAGGTTGAAAATGCCTACGGCGACGCAACTGCTACCATAACCGGCGGCACGTTCACTTCCAATAGCGCACAGCCGGTGGTCGCGTATGTAAATGGCGGCGAGTCGGCGCCCGGCACCGAGGGAGTTCAGGAATACCTCTCTATCTCCGGCGGCACGTTCTCCGGCGGCAATCTCCCCGACGGTATCAATAAATTCATCGTTGAGGGAAAAGCTGCGCACAAGAAGGACGAAACCAGCTATATTGTCGAGCCTATAGGAACAGGGGCCGAGATAACCAAAGTCGAATACTATCACTGGACCGAATACCTGGTCGGCGAGTTCGGCAGCGGCACAGGCACAATTGACGACCCAGTTATCGTGAAATTTATAGTCCCCAATGACAGCCTGTTGCATGATGCCCGCATAATACTGACTTTGAGCGACAGCAATGCAAAAGTCTACGTGATACATAAAGATAGTACCCCAACCGATGCAGAGTTTACGTATGTCGGACCTAAAGAAAACGGCAATGTGTGGATTGGCTCTGTGCCGTTTATCGACCCCGATGACAGCACGCAGAACTCGCTGTATGTCAAGGTGGTCTCCGAAGACGGCAAGGTCACGAAGTATTACAAGATTACGGTCGATACGACCGAATATACGGTCAATATTCCCGACCCCGTGGTGACGATTCCCGAGGATTCGGGCATGACAAAAGAACAAGTGACGGCTGTTACCGAAGCTGCTAAAGAAGTCGCTATGGAAGACAGCAGCATGAATGAGCTGGCTACGGAAGCTCTGAAAGAGGTCAGCGAGAGCACGACCCAGCCTACTGTCGAGGCAGCTACGAAAGCGCTTGAGGACGCCGGCATTAGCGGTACCACGAGCGAAAATGTTACCATGGTGGTACAGACCTACATGGACGTGAAGGTGGATAGTTATACCGAAGATGAGAGCGGCAGCAAGACTCTGACCTTCGATATCACCCCCATGTACCGTGTGGTGGCCACCACCAAGGAAAACGCAGATAGTATCAAGGTTAAGGACGACCCCGGTGTCGATTCCGACGCTAACGCCGTTAAAATAGGCGAGCCCAAGAAATTGACCGTCACCAAGCCGGTCGAAATGACGCTGGGTCTGCCCTCCGACTTTACCACCGCGGAAAGCGTCTATATCAAGCACGCTAAGGACAACGGCAAGACCTACTATTACACCGGAACAGTAGCAGACAATGACACAGGCGAAGGCAAAGTAGTGAATTTCACCAATCCTCACGGGTTCTCCAGCTTCACGCTTTACAGCAATACGCCCGACGGTCTGGTGGCAAGTATCGGCGACACCTCTTACACGAGCCTTCAGGACGCTGTGGACGACGTGAAGAACGGCGATATAATCAAGCTGTTGAAAGAGACCGATGAAAAACTGAACGCACCCGTCACAGGTAGCGACGACACATTCACCTTTACTATTAAGGCGGGTGATTCTGGCGTTGACGTTAGCAAAATCGAGTTCAACACCACCACCAGCGGCGGCTATACCTACACCGCCACCATCGACAAATCCGGGAAAGTGACCGTCACCCGGACGCAGGTTGCCAGCAGCTCCGGCGGCGGCCACCACGGCAGCGGCCACCGCAGCAGCAGCTCCGCCACCGTCACCAGCGAGAAGACCACCAACGGCAGCTTCACCGTTTCGGATAAAAACGCCGCGGCCGGCGCTACCGTAAAAGTCACCCCGAAGGCCAACAAGGGTTACGTGGTGGACGAAGTCACCGTCACCGACGATAACGGCCGCTCCGTCAGGGTCAAAGATAACGTCGACGGCACGTACAGCTTCGTAATGCCGGAAAAGGCCGCGCAGCCCGTCAGCGTCGAAGTCACTTTCAAGCCGGAAGTCGTCGAGAAAGACACCCCGTCGGATAAGTTCGCCGACGTGGCCGCCAACGCCTGGTATCGCGAGGCGGTGGATTACGTCGTCGCCAACGGCCTGATGAACGGCACCGACGCGAACAACTTCGCGCCCAACGCCACCACCACCCGCGCCATGGTCGTTACTATCCTCTATCGCCTGGAGGGCGAGCCTGCCACGACGAGGAACCTGCCGTTTGCGGACGTTGCCGCCGGCACGTGGTATTCCGACGCTATCAACTGGGCTTCCACCAACGGCATAGTCACCGGCTATGACGAGAACACCTTCGGCCCGAACGATTCCGTCACCCGGGCGCAAATGGCCGCGATACTGTACCGCTATGCTGAGCTCAAGGGCTATAACGTAGCGCGTCTGGCCGATCTGGCCGGCTATACCGACGCTGCCGCGCTGGGCAGCTGGGCCGACGCCGCGATGCGCTGGAGCGTCGCCGAGGGTCTGATCGAAGGTACGGCTTCCGATACCTTGTCGCCCAACGGCAACTCCACCCGCGCTCAGATCGCAACTATCCTGATGCGCTTCTGCGAGGGCGTGGCGAAATAAGATAACGCCAAACGAAGGGCGGGGCCAAAAGCCCCGCCTTTCTCATCTTCCGGCCGCCGTATTTTCCCGTCTGCCGCAAAAAATTTTGCCGATCCGCCAAATTTCCTCTTGACAACAAGCGCTTGGAGGGCTATAATAAGTAACAATTTAATATGCTAAACCGATGAAGCGGAAATAACGGCGATCATGCCTTTACAGAGAACCTGCGTTGCTGAGAATCAGGCAAGAAACAAGTCGTCAAATGGCCCGCTGAGGGCGCAGTCAAATGTGGGCTTCCCACAGAGTATTCTGCGACGTTGCAGGCAGACGTCATTTGCCGGGGATATGTTGGTATCCTGCTAAGCGCACGGGTCAGGCCGTGAATCAAGGTGGCACCGCGGATAAGCATTTATTCGTCCTTGACAGATAGTATATTTCTGTCAAGGACGTTTTTTATTGATCACGCCGCAGCTAAGGAGGCTTTTGCTTTGACTGACTATAAAATAAATATCCGGCCGACGCTGGACGAAGCGCGGCAGATCGCCGCGGACGGCCGCTACAAGGTGCTGCCGGTAAGCACGGAGATACTTTCCGATTTTATCACCCCCATTGAGGCGCTCCGCATATTGAAAAACGTCTCCACGCATTGTTATATGCTGGAATCCGCCAAAGCCGATGAGACCTGGGGCCGCTACACGTTTCTGGGCTTTGCACCCAAACTTGCCGTCTCCTGCAGCAACGGCGAGCTGCAGGCCGGCAGCCTCCGCCTGCATACGGACGACCCCTCCGCCTATCTGCGCCAGCTGCTGGCCGCTTACAAAAGCCCGCGCTTTGATTATCTACCCTCTTTCACCGGCGGCCTGGTCGGCTATTTCTCCTACGATTATCTCGGTTACAGCGAACCGGCCGTCCGCTGCAGCGTAACGGATACCGAAGCGTTCCAGGACGTCGATCTGATGCTGTTCGATCGTGTGATCGCGTTCGATAACCTGCGCCAAAAGATCATTTTGATCGCAAATATGCGCCTGGACGACGTGGAGACCGGCTATAATCAGGCGGTGCTGGAGCTGCGGCATATGGCGGAATTGCTGCGCGGCGGCGCCAAAAAAGCCGAACCGGGCGGGCGGCTGCTGGGCGAGGTCACGCCGCTGTTCACCGAAGACGAATATTGCGCCATGGTAGAAAAAGCCAAACACTATATCCACGAAGGCGATATCTTCCAGATTGTGCTTTCCAACCGTCTGGCCGCGCCTTTTGAGGGCAGCCTGTTAAACACCTATCGCGTGCTGCGCACGATCAACCCGTCGCCTTATATGTTCTATTTTTCCGGCACGGACGTCGAGGTGGCGGGCGCTTCGCCGGAAACGCTGGTGAAGCTGGAAGACGGCGTGCTGCACACCTTCCCCCTAGCCGGCACCAGCCCCCGCGGCCAAAACGACGCCATGGACAAAATGCTGGAGGCGAAACTTCTGGCCGACGAAAAAGAACTGGCCGAGCATAATATGCTGGTGGACCTGGGCCGAAACGATCTGGGCAAGATCAGTCGGTTCGGCAGCGTCAAGGTGGAAAAGCTGCACAGCATCGAGCGCTTCTCGCACGTCATGCACATCGGCTCCACCGTGCGCGGCGAGATCCGCCCCGATAAAGACGCTCTTGACGCGATCGCGGCGGTGCTGCCGGCCGGCACGCTTTCCGGCGCGCCCAAGATCAGGGCCTGCCAGCTGATCGGCGAGCTGGAGAACAACAAGCGCGGCATTTACGGCGGCGCTATCGGCTACATCGATTTCACCGGCAACATGGATACGTGTATCGCCATACGCATAGTCTACAAGAAAAACGGCAAGGTGTTCGTGCGGAGCGGCGCGGGCATCGTCGCCGATTCGGTGCCCCAAAAGGAATACATGGAATGTCTCAACAAAGCCAGAGCCTCTCTGCAGGCGCTGGAGCTGGCGCAGGAGGCAGAATTATGATACTTCTCATTGATAACTACGACAGCTTTTCGTATAACCTGTATCAAATGGTCGGCGAGATCGCACCCGATATCAAGGTGATACGCAACGACGAACTCCCAATCGAAGCAATCGAGCGGCTGCGGCCGGAGCGCATAATCCTTTCTCCCGGCCCGGGCCGCCCGGAGCAGGCGGGCAATATTATCGAAGTGGTGCGCCGCTTAGGCCCGCAGATACCTTTGCTCGGCGTGTGCCTTGGGCATCAGGCCGTCTGCGCGGCCTTCGGCATGCAGATAGTCTACGCCAAACGGCTGATGCACGGCAAGCAGTCTCTGGCCCGGTTCGACCCGGCCTGTCCGCTGTTCAAGGGCTGCCCGGAAAATTTACCCGTCGCCCGCTATCATTCGCTGGCGGCAGATAAAGCCACGCTGCCCCGGTGCCTGCGCGTCACCGCCACCGCTGAAGACGGCGAGATCATGGCCGTGCAGCACGCAGAGTTCCCCGTTTTCGGCGTGCAATTCCACCCGGAATCCATTATGACGCCAAATGGCAAAACCATTTTACAAAATTTTATAAAGGAGATATGAACCATGATCAAAGAAGCAATCGTCAAGATCGTCAACAAAGAAGACCTCACCTACGACGAGGCCTACGCCGTAATGAACGAGATCATGAGCGGCGAGACCACCCCCACCCAGAACGCCGCTTTTCTGGCCGCTTTATCCACCAAAAGCACCAAGGCCGAAACAATAGACGAGATAACCGGCTGCGCCGCCGCCATGCGGGCCCATGCCACGCAGGTTAACACCGGCATGGACATTTTTGAGATAGTCGGCACCGGCGGCGACAACGCGCAAAGTTTCAATATTTCGACTACGGCGGCGCTGGTGGCCGCCGCCGGCGGCATGAAGGTGGCCAAGCACGGCAACCGCGCGGCGTCCTCGCAATGCGGCACGGCGGATTGTCTGGAGGCCCTTGGCGTGAACATTCAGCAGAGCCCGGCCCGCTGCGTGGAGCTGCTGCATGAAGCCGGTATGTGCTTCTTCTTCGCGCAGAAATACCACACCTCGATGAAATACGTCGGCCCGATACGCAAGGAACTCGGCTTCCGCACCGTCTTTAATATTTTGGGGCCGCTGACCAACCCCGGCTCGCCCGCCAAGCAGCTTTTGGGCGTATACGACGGCTATCTGGTGGAGCCGCTGGCGCAGGTTCTGGTAAAACTCGGCGTTAAACGCGGCATGGTCGTCTACGGCCAGGATAAGCTGGACGAAATTTCGCTGAGCTCACCCACCACCATTTGCGAAATTCGCGACGACTGGTATAAGACCTACGTGATCACGCCGGAGGACTTCGGCTTTACGCGCTGCGCCAAGGCCGAATTAAAAGGCGGCACGCCGGACGAAAACGCCGGCATAACCCGCGCCATTTTGCAGGGTGAAAAGGGCTGCAAGCGCGACGCCGTGCTGCTGAACGCGGGCGCGGCGCTCTATATCGGCGGCAAGGCCGAAACCATGCAAGACGGCGTGGCTCTGGCCGCGCAGCTGATAGATTCCGGCAAGGCTCTGGCCGTGCTGCAAAAACTGATCGAAGTCAGCAACCGCCCGGAGATAGAAGCATGACGATCCTGGACGATATCGCCGCCGCAGCGGTAAAACGCACCGAGCAGGCCAAACGCCGCGTCTCTCCGGCCGAGATCAGGCGGCGGGCGCTGGCGCTGCCCCGGGGCGGCTTTCCGTTCGAGGCGGCGCTGCAAAAGCCGGATATCGCGTTTATCTGCGAATGTAAAAAAGCCTCGCCCTCCAAGGGGCTGATCGCGCCGGATTTCCCTTATCGTCAAATCGCCCGCGCCTACGAGGCGGCCGGGGCGGACGCGATCTCCGTGCTGACCGAGCCGCAATGGTTCCTTGGCCGCGACGAATATCTGGCGGAGATCGTCCGCGAAGTGTCTATCCCCTGCCTGCGCAAAGACTTCGTGGTGGACGCTTATATGATCTACGAGGCGAAACTTCTGGGGGCGGCGGCGATACTGCTGATCTGCTCGCTGCTCAAGCCGGAGCAGCTGCGGGAATATATCGCCCTATGCGACGAGCTGGGCCTTTCCGCGCTGGTGGAGGCGCACGACGCGGCGGAGGTGCAGACGGCGCTGCAATCCGGCGCGCGGCTGATCGGCGTGAACAACCGCAACCTGAAGGATTTCTCCGTCGACACGGCTAACAGCCGGCGGCTCCGCCAGCTGATACCCGGCGACGTGCTGTTCGTTTCGGAAAGCGGCGTGAGCAGCCCGGCGGACGTGGCCCGGCTGCGCGAGATCGGCGCGGACGCGGTGCTGGTCGGCGAAGCGCTGATGCGCGCGGCGGATAAAAAGGCCAAATTGGCGGAACTGCGAGGCGCGCTATGACGCAAATAAAATTATGCGGCCTCTCCCGCCCGGAGGATATCGCGGCGGCCAACGCGCTGGCCCCGGATTATATCGGCTTCGTGTTTGCGGCCAAAAGCCCCCGCTGCGTCACACCGGAAAAAGCACGGGAGCTGAAGCGCCTGCTCTTGCCGCGGATAAAGGCCGTGGGCGTGTTCGTAAACGCCCCCGTCGAGCAAGTGGCCCAGCTGCTGCACGAAGGCATTATAGATATGGCGCAGCTGCACGGCGGCGAAGACGAGGCGTATATCAAAGAACTGCGCAAGCTTGCCGCGCGGCCGCTCATCAAAGCCTGCCGCATAAGCAGCGCCGCCGATATCGCGGCCGCCCAAAAAAGCAGCGCCGATCACGTGCTGCTGGATTCCGGCGCAGGCAGCGGCGAGGTCTTCAACTGGGAGCTGCTGCGGCAGCTAAAAAGGCCGTATTTTCTGGCCGGCGGCCTTGACCCGGCTAACGTCGGGGCGGCGATCAAAAGGCTGCGCCCCTACGCGGTGGACGTCAGCTCCGGCATCGAGACCAACGGCCACAAGGATAAGACTAAAATGGCGGCGTTCGTGGCCGCCGTAAGAGAGGAAGATGAGCTATGACCAACCCCAACGGCCGCTTCGGCCAACACGGCGGGCAATATATTTCCGAAACGCTGATGAACGCCGTGATCGAGCTGGAACAGGCGTATAACCACTATAAGAACGACCCGGAATTCAACCGTGAGCTGACCTATCTGTTCAATGAATACGCCGGCCGCCCCTCCCGCCTTTATTTTGCCGAAAAGATGGCGCGCGATCTGGGCGGGGCCAAAATATATTTGAAGCGCGAAGACTTAAACCACACCGGCGCGCACAAGATCAACAACGTGCTGGGGCAGGCGCTGCTGGCCAAAAAAATGGGCAAAACGCGCCTGATCGCCGAGACGGGCGCGGGGCAGCACGGCGTGGCCGCCGCCACGGCCGCCGCCCTGCTGGACATGGAATGCGTCGTTTTTATGGGCGAGGAAGACACTATCCGTCAGGCTCTGAACGTCTACCGTATGCGCCTGCTGGGCGCGGAGGTGATACCAGTCACCACCGGCACGGCCACGCTGAAAGACGCCGTTTCCGCCGCCATGCGCGAATGGACCTCCCGCATAGTCGATACGCATTACTGTCTGGGCTCGGTCATGGGGCCGCACCCCTTCCCCACGATCGTGCGCGATTTTCAGGCCGTTATCTCGCGTGAGATCAAAGAGCAGCTGCGGGAAAAGGAAGGCAGACTCCCCGACGCCGTGATCGCCTGCGTGGGCGGCGGCTCCAACGCTATCGGCAGCTTCTATCATTTTATCGACGACCCCTCCGTCCGCCTGATCGGCTGCGAGGCGGCGGGCCGCGGTATCGACACGTTTGAAACGGCCGCCACGATCAACACCGGGCGGCTCGGCATCTTCCACGGCATGAAGTCTTATTTCTGCCAGGATAAATACGGCCAGATCGCGCCCGTTTATTCCATTTCCGCCGGGCTGGATTATCCCGGCATCGGGCCGGAGCACGCCTATCTGCACGATATCGGCCGGGCGGAATACGTCCCCGTGACCGACGCGGAGGCCGTCGAAGCGTTTGAATATCTGGCGCGGACGGAGGGCATTATCCCCGCGATAGAATCAGCCCACGCCGTCGCTCACGCCATGCGGCTGGCCCCGCAGCTGGCCAAAGATCAGATCGTCGTCATCACGATCTCCGGCCGGGGCGACAAGGATTGCGCCGCCATTGCGCGCTACAGAGGGGAGGATATCCATGAGTAAGATAAAAAATGCTTTTGCCGGCGGCAAAGCCTTCATCGCGTTCATCACCTGCGGCGACCCTGACCTTATCACCACCGCCGCCGCCGTGCGGGCGGCCGCCCAAAACGGAGCGGACCTGATCGAGCTGGGCATACCTTTTTCCGACCCCACCGCCGAAGGCCCGGTCATTCAGGGGGCCAACCTGCGCGCGCTTAAAGGCGGCGTCACCACCGACCGGAAATTGGCTTTCGTGCGGGAGCTGCGGCAGGACGTGACTATCCCGCTGGTGTTTATGACGTACGCCAACGTCGTTTTCTCCTACGGGGCGGAGCGCTTTATCGCCGCCTGCGCCGCCTGCGGTATCGACGGGCTGATCCTGGCCGACCTGCCTTTCGAGGAAAAAAACGATTTTCTGCCGCTTTGCCATGAATATGGCGTCGACCTCATCTCGATGATCGCGCCAACCTCGGCCGACCGTATCGCCACCATAGCCAAAGAGGCCGAGGGCTTCCTCTACATAGTCTCCAGCCTGGGCGTAACGGGCGTCCGCAGCGAGATCACCACCGACCTTGCCGCTATCGTCAACGTCGTGCGCGCCAACACGGCCATACCGTGCGCTATCGGCTTCGGCATCGCCACGTCGGAGCAGGCCAAGCAAATGGCGAATTACGCCGACGGCGTTATCGTCGGTTCGGCTATCATCAAAATATTGGAGCAATACGGCGCGGCCGCGCCGGAACATATCGGCGCTTACGTCAAATCGATGAAGGACGCGATACGCTGACTTCGCTTTTGCGGCCCGGCAGGGCCGGGTTTGTTGACAAGCGTGCTTTTTTGGTTAAAATATAAAGTTGTAGAGAATATGCAGCGGAAAGGAGGGCGAAGACGTGCAGATCGCCTTATGCGACGCTGAAAAGGCCGGCCACGAAACGATAAAAAATCTGCTCGGACAGTACAAGCAGGCCGAGCCTGACCGCTCGCTGGCGCTGTCGTCTTTCTATGCCGCCAAAGAGCTTTTGAACCACGTGGACGAATACGGCGGCTTCGACCTCTATATCCTTGACTGCATATTGCCGGAAATGAACGGCATAGAGCTGGGCGCGGCGCTGCGTCGGCGCGAAGACCAGGGCCTGCTCATCTATCTGTCCGCATCGCCCGATTTTGCGCTGGATTCCTACCGCGTGAACGCCCTCGATTACCTCCTGAAGCCGGTGGACAAGCCGCTTTTCTTCCGCAGCCTCGATAAAGCGTTCGCCGCCCTTTCCCGCGTCAGGCGAGAGATGATCCCCGTCAAGACTTCGGACAGTATCCGCCTTCTGCCTGCCGCCGATATCTGGTATGCGGAGCGCACCGGCAAACGCATCTATTATTACATGACGGACGGCAGCGTTATACCCGGCGTCACCTTCAACGGCTCATTTATCGACGCGGTGGCAGACCTGCTCGCCCACGACGGTATGCTTCTGGTCGGTTCTTCGTTCGTGGTGAACCTGGCCCACGTCACGGCGGTGACGAAAACGGATCTTATTCTGGCGGGCAACCGGCGCGTGCCCATTCCGCGCCGCCTGTATAACGCCGTCAAGCAGGAGTGGTCGGCTTTCTGGCTGAACGGCGGCCGATACCGCACTTTTTGAGGAAAATCTCGCCTTTTTAGTCCGGCGCTCGCCGCCGACCGCAAAATTACGCAAAAAAAAACCGCGCTTACACGCGGTTTTTCTTTTTGCTATGCTATTTTGTCGCCGTCGCCGGCTCTTTAATGCGTCACAAAGAACATGACGGCAAACAGCGTCGCGATCACCCACGTTCCCGCTTTCACGCTCCTCACCTTGCCGGTGAACACGC
>CANQSW010000024.1 GCA_947626615.1 uncultured Peptococcaceae bacterium
CAGAAGCCGCAGGTTAAGGTGGTGGCGGTGGAGCCGGCCTCGTCTCCCGTGCTTTCCGGCGGGGCGGCCGGCCCGCATAAGATTCAGGGCATCGGCGCGGGCTTCGTGCCGGATACGCTGAACACGTCCGTTTACGACGAGATCATTGCCGTGACCAACGAGGACGCTTTTGCCACCGGGCGCAGCCTGGCCCGCACGGAGGGGCTGCTGGTGGGCATATCCTCCGGCGCGGCCGTGTTTGCGGCCTCAGAACTCGCCAAACGGCCCGAAAACCGGGGCAAGGTCATCGTTGCGCTGCTGCCCGATACCGGCGAGCGCTATCTCTCCACCCCGATGTTCGCCGATTGAGCAACTTTCGGCGCGGCATTTTCCCGCATTTTAGAATAAATATTGAAAAACGCCCCGCGCTATGCTAAAATAAATACTTGGAAAATCAGGTGCAGTTCGGGCGGCCGGCCAAAAAACGGCAGGCCGCTTCGGGCTGTGCCCTTTGTTGCTTAAAGACGGGAGGCTTACTGATGGAAATTGACGCGAAAATGGTCGAATACGTGGCAGAGCTGGCCAAACTCCGCTTATCCGAGCCGGAAAAGGCCGCCATGCAGCAGGATCTTACCAAAGTGCTGCAATATATGGACGTGCTGAACCAGCTGGACACCGCCGACGTGCCGCCGCTGACGCACGTTTCCGGCGTGGAAAACGTTTTCCGCGAGGACGAGGCTAAGCCCAGCTTCGGCCGCGAGAAAATTCTGCAAAACGCCATCGCGGTGGAGGACGGCTGCTTCAAAGTGCCGCAAACGGTGGAATGACCCTGGCTTTGGCCAATTTTTAAGGAGGCTATATCATGCGGGAGAAAACGGCAAAAGAGCTGCGCGCGGCCCTGAAGGCCGGCGAGACCTCGGCGGCGGCGCTGGCGGAGTGCTATCTGGCGAAGATAGCGGCCGAAGACGCGGCTTATCATGCCTATAACACGATAAACGAGCGGGCGGCGGCGGAGGCCGCCGCGGTGGACAAGCGCCTGGCGGACGGCCTGGATTCGCCGCTGGCCGGCGTGCCGGTGGCCATAAAAGACAACATCGCCACCGAGACCATGCCCACCACCTGCAGTTCTAAAATATTGCAGGGCTTTATGTCGCCTTATAACGCGACGGTGATCGAAAAGCTGGCCGCGGCGGGCGCGGTGCTGCTCGGCAAGACGAATATGGACGAATTCGCCATGGGCAGCACGACGGAGACTTCCTGCACCGGGGTGACCAAAAACCCCTGGGATACCGCAAAAGTGCCGGGCGGCAGCTCCGGCGGCTCGGCGGCGGCGGTGGCGGCGGGGCTTGCCCCGGTGGCGCTGGGCTCCGATACCGGCGGCTCGATCCGCCAACCCTGCGCTTATTGCGGCCTGACGGGCATGAAGCCCACCTATGGCGCGGTCTCGCGCTACGGTCTTTTGGCCTACGGTTCGTCGCTCGATCAGATCGGGCCGATAGCCCACACGGCGGCGGACTGCGCGGCGGTGCTGCAAGTGATCGCCGGGTATGACGAAAAAGACAGCACCTCCGCCAAGGACGTGCGGTTCGATTTTGCCGCGGCGCTCACCGGGGATATCGCCGGCAAGAAGATCGGCCTGCCCAAAAACTATCTGGGCGAGGGGCTGGACGCGGAGATTCGCGCGGCAATTCTTGCGGCGGCGGAGCAATTCGCCGCGCTGGGCGCTGAGATCGAAGAATTTGAAATGCCGATGCTGGAATACGCCGTGCCGGCCTATTATATCATCGCCAGCGCGGAGGCCAGTTCCAATCTTTCCCGCTATGACGGCATAAAATACGGCTATCACCCGGAGGGCTTCGCCGATCTGGAGGATCTTTATCTTTCGGCCAGAAGCGAGGGCTTCGGCCCGGAGGTGAAGCGGCGCATCATGCTGGGGACGTTTGCGCTTTCCTCCGGCTATTACGACGCTTATTACCAGAAGGCGCTGAAGGTGCGGGCGCTGATCCGCCAGAACTTTGACGCGGCCTTTGCCAAATACGACGCTATAATCAGCCCGGTGGCCCCGACCACCGCGCCCCGCCTGGGCGAGAGCCTCTCCGACCCGCTGGCGATGTATCTTTCCGATATCTACACCGTGGCGGTCAATCTGGTGGGGATACCCGCTATCTCGCTGCCCTGCGGCTTCGACGCGGCGGGTATGCCGATAGGTATGCAGCTTTTGGGCGCTATGTGGAGCGACGACAAGCTGATCGATCTGGCGCACGCTTATCAGCTGCACACGGATTGGCACGAAAAATCCCCCGCGCGGAAGGAGGCGGAATGATGTCTGGCTACAAAAATACCGGCTATGAGGTGGTTATCGGCCTGGAGGTCCACGTGGAGCTGAACACCGCCACCAAGATATTCTGCAACTGCTCCACCGCTTTCGGCGCGGAGCCGAACACGCACGTCTGCCCGGTTTGCAGCGGTATGCCGGGCGTGCTGCCGGTGCTGAACCGCAAGGTGCTGGAAAAGGCCGTGGCGGCGGGCCTTGCCACCAACTGCACGATCACGCAGCAATGCAAATTCGACCGCAAAAACTACTTCTACCCCGATCTGCCCAAGGCTTATCAGACCTCGCAGCTCTATCTGCCGATCTGCCGCAACGGCTACGTGGAGATCGAGGGCGACGACGGGCCGAAAAAGGTGCGTATCCACCAGATACACATGGAGGAGGACGCCGGCAAGCTGAACCACGACGCCAAAAGCGGCAGCACGCTCATCGACTATAACCGCTGCGGCGTGCCCCTGCTGGAGATCGTCAGCGAGCCGGATATGCGCTCCGCCGCGGAGGTGCAGGCGTATCTGGAGAAGCTGAAATCCACGATGGAATACTTAAACGTCTCCGACTGCAAAATGCAGGAGGGCTCCATGCGGGCCGACGTGAACCTCTCCGTGCGCCGCGTGGGCGACCCCGAGCTGGGCACGCGCACCGAGACGAAGAATATGAACTCCTTCAAGGCCATAGCGCGGTCGATCGAATACGAGATCTTCCGCCAGATCGAGGTGCTGGAGGACGGCGGCCGCGTACAGCAGGAGACGCGCCGCTGGGACGACGAAAAAGGCATCGGTTACGCCATGCGCTCCAAGGAAGACGCGCACGATTACCGCTACTTCCCCGAGCCGGACTTGGCTCCGATCAACATCAGCGACGCTTATCTGGCCGAGATCGCGGCTGCTATCCCGGAGCTGCCCGACCAGAAAAAGACGCGCTACGTGGCGGATTACAAGCTCTCCGCCTATGATGCGGCGCAGCTGACGCGCTCGCGCTATCTGGCCGAGCTTTTTGAACAGACCGTGGTGCTGGGCGGCGACCCCAAAGAGGCCGCGAACTTCCTGATCGGCGACTGTATGCGTCTGCTGAACGCCGAAGGCAGAGAGCCGGAGAGCCTCAGCTTCTCGCCGGAAAATCTGGCGGCGCTGTTAAAGCTGGTGGCCGCCAGCACGATCAACAAAACGACGGCCAAAGCCGTGTTTGAGAAGATCTACACCGAAAACATCGACCCGGCCGCTTACGTTAAGGCTAACGGGCTGGAAATGCTGAGCGACGACAGCGAGCTGGACAGCCTCATCGCCGACATCGTGGCCGCCAACCCGAAATCCGTGGCCGACTATCAGGGCGGCAAGAAAGCGGCGGCGGGCTTTTTGGTGGGCCAGGTGATGAAAGCGACCAAGGGCAAGGCCGACGCCGCCAAGGTGAACGCCAAGCTGCAGGAAATATTGAACAAGCAAGCCTAAAAATAAACGATTTGGGGGAATGAACGATGGAAATTCTGGAACAGCTTTACGAAGGCAAGGCCAAAAAGGTTTTTAAGACCTCCGACCCGGATATCTACCTGGTGCGCTACAAAGACGACGCCACCGCGTTCAACGGCGCGAAGAAGGGCAGCATCAGCGAAAAAGGCGTGGTCAACAACAAAATGAGCAATATGCTGATGCAGCGGCTGGCCGAGGCCGGCATACCCACGCATTTTGTGGAGCAGGTCTCCGACCGCGAAACATTGGTGAAGCGCGTGGAGATCGTTCCGCTGGAGGTCATCGTGCGGAACGTGGCGGCGGGCAGCTTCGCCCAGCGCTTCGGCGTGCCGGAGGGGCGGCCGCTGGCCAACCCCACGCTGGAGTTCTGCTATAAAAACGACGACCTGAACGACCCGATGATCAACGATTCGCAGATATTCGCGCTGGAGCTTGCGACGGAGCAGGAGCTGGCGGAGATCGCGAAGATCGCTTTTGCCGTGAACGACGAGCTGAAGAAGATATTCGCGGCGGTGAATATCCGCCTGATCGACTTCAAGATCGAGTGCGGCCGACTGGACGACGGCTCTATCATACTGGCGGACGAGATCTCGCCCGACACCTGCCGTCTGTGGGACGCCGACACCAACGAGAAGCTGGATAAGGACCGCTTCCGCCGCGATTTGGGCGGGGAGGTGGAGGCATATCAGGAAGTTGCCCGGCGGCTTCGATTATAAAAGTCCAAGAGCAGCGCATCTGCTGTGTCGTCATTCGGCTCACTTGTCGGCGTACCATTAGTACGCCTCCGGCGATTCGCCGACTGACTCCTTGCATCTGCACCACTCTTGAACTTTTATTTGGTAGAGGAAGGCGAAGTCCAATAGCGGCGCATCTGCTGTGTCGTCATTTGGCTCACTTGTCGGCGTACTATTAGTACGCCTCCGGCGACTCACAGCCGAGCGCCCAAGAAACCGAGCCGCAGGCGATGGTTGATTGGAATCGCGAGGAGTACCCGAAAGGGTGCAGCCGACTCCTTGCATCTGCACCACTCTTGAACTTTTATAGGGTAGAAAAGGGTGCTGACGCTTGTAAAGTGCAAAGAGTGCGCGAAAGGGTATGCCAACTTTATTTGGTAGAGGACGGTAAAAGCTCAATAACGCCGCTCTGCCGTTAAATAAAATGAACTTGCAGCGATACTTATAAATCTTATATTTAAGGAAGAACGCCATGAGTACAGACAATTACACCAGCCCGCTTTCCACGCGCTATGCCAGCCGCGAAATGCAGTTCATCTTCTCGGCGGACAACAAATTCCGCACCTGGCGGCGGCTCTGGATCGCGCTGGCCGAGACCGAGCGCGAGCTGGGCCTGCCGATAACCGAGGCGCAGATCGCGGAGCTTAAAGCGCACGCCGAGGATATCGACTATGACGCGGCGGCGGCCTACGAAAAGCAGCTGCGCCACGACGTTATGGCGCATGTTCACGCCTACGGCGACTGCTGCCCGCAGGCTAAGGGCATTATCCACCTTGGGGCCACCAGCTGTTACGTGGGCGACAACACCGACGTTATCATCATGCGCGACGCTTTGCAGCTGGTGCGTCAGAAGCTGGTGAACGTGATCGCCAAGCTGGCCGATTTTGCGGACAAATACAAAGACCTGCCGACGCTGGCGTTCACGCATTTCCAGCCGGCCCAGCCCACCACCGTGGGCAAGCGCGCGACGCTCTGGGCGCAGGATCTGCTGCTGGACCTGGCGGAGGTGGAATATCGTCTTGGCACGCTGAAGCTGCTGGGCTCCAAGGGCACGACGGGCACGCAGGCGAGCTTTTTGGAGCTTTTCGAGGGCGACCATGCCAAGGTTAAAGAGGCCGAGGCGCGTATCGCGGCCAAAATGGGCTTTGACAGCTGCTTTGCCGTTTCCGGGCAGACGTATTCGCGCAAGCTGGATTCTATGGTGCTGAACACGCTGGCCGGCGTGGCGCAGAGCGCGCACAAATTCTCCAACGATATCCGCCTGCTGCAGCACCTAAAAGAGATCGAAGAACCGTTTGAGAAGAACCAGATCGGCTCTTCTGCCATGGCGTATAAGCGTAACCCCATGCGCTCCGAGCGCATAGCCTCGCTTTCGCGCTACGTGCTGATCGACGCGCTGAACCCGGCCGTTACGGCGGCGACGCAATGGTTCGAGCGCACGCTGGACGATTCCGCCAACAAGCGCATCGCCGTGCCGGAGGCGTTTTTGGCGGTGGACGCGATATTGGAGCTTTATTTGAACGTGGCCGACGGGCTGGTGGTCTATCCCAAGGTGATCGAAAAGCACCTGCGGGCGGAGCTGCCTTTTATGGCGACGGAAAATATTATGATGGACGCCGTGAAGGCCGGCGGCGACCGGCAGGAGCTGCACGAAAAGATCCGCCAATATTCCATGCAGGCGGCCGACCGCGTGAAGCGCGAGGGCGGCGAGAACAACCTGCTGGAGCTGATCGCGGCCGACCCGGCTTTTAAGACCGACCTTACGGCGCTGGAGCAGCTGCTGCGGCCGGAAAATTACGTAGGCCGGGCGCCGCAGCAGGTGGAGGAATTTCTGGCGGCGGAGGTGCGCCCCGTGCTGGCCAAATACGCCGGCGATCTGGGCCGCACGGCGGAGATATTCGTCTGATCCGGCGTTTGGTAAAATTTCCCCCGGGCAAGGCAGGAAAACCGCCCGCCGGTGGGGAATATAAATAATTCGGCGCTTTCCGGCGCGATTTTGGCCGCCCGGCGGCAAACAGGAGGCAATTTTTAAGCTATGGAAGTACAAGCGAAGGTGTTGACCCGCGAGGGCAACGAGGTCACTATGGAAATGACGGCGGCGGCGGCCGATCTGGAGCGCCAGCTGGCCGTAACGACGAAACGCATCGCCAAGGAAGTCAGCATACCCGGCTTCCGCCCCGGCAAAGTGCCGGCCAAGCTGGTGGAAAACTACGTGGGCGAGGAGGCTCTGCTGCAGGAGGCTCTGGACGATATGCTGCAGGAGATCTACGGCGCGGCGCTGGACCAGACGGAGATATTCCCGGTGGATCAGCCCCACATCGACGTGCAGAACTTAAAGCGCGGCGAGGACGTTAAGCTGACCGCCCGCGTGACGGTGAAGCCGGAGGTGAAGCTCGGCCAGTATAAGGGCATCGAGGTCGCCAAAGAGGTCTACGTGCCTACCGAGGAGGATATCGACGCGGAGATCAAGCGTATGCAGGAGCGTATCGCCCGCACCATCGACCTGCCCGAGGGTTCGGCCATTGAGGACGGCGACACCGCCGTGATCGATTTTGAAGGCTTTTTGGACGGCGTGGCATTCGAGGGCGGCAAGGGCGAGAAATACCCCTTGACTATCGGCAGCCACACGTTTATCCCCGGCTTTGAGGAGCAGCTCGTCGGCGTAAAATCCGGCGAGGAGGCGGAAGTTAAGGTGACCTTCCCGGAGAAGTATAACAGCGAGGAGCTGGCCGGCAAGGACGCCGTCTTTAAGGTGAAGGTGCATGAGGTGCGCCGCCGCGATCTGCCGCCGGTGGACGACGATTTCGTCAAGGATATGCGCGAGGATTGCGACACCGTGGCCGAGCTGCGCGAGAAGCTGCGCGAGGAGCTGAACGAAAAGGCCGAGCAGATGGCGCTGGACGTGGCGCAGAACAAGGTGCTGGAGCAGGCTGTGGCCAACGCCGAGCTGGACGTTCCGGCGATCATGATCGACAACAAGCTGGATCATATGCTGGAGGATTTCGAGAGCCAGCTGCAATATCAGGGCATCACGCTGGAGCGCTTCTTCCAGCTCACCAACAGCACCCGCGCGGAGTGGAAATCCAAGCAGCGCGACCGGGCCGAGGAGGCCGTTAAGCAGGATCTGGTGCTTGAGGCTATCGTAAAGGCGGAGGATATCCAGGCCGACGAAGCCGACATCGACAAGCAGATGCAGGAGATAGCGGATTCTTACGGCAAGACGCTGCAGGAGATCAAAAACACGTTCTCCAGCAACGAGCAGCTGCGGTTCTTTGAGTATAACGTGAAAATGCTGAAAGCGATCGAGTTCCTGAACACCAATGCGGTCATCAAATAACGGCTGCCGGCGGCGCCGGGACAACTGAAGGATTTTTTTAGCGTGCGTATAAACCGTTGGTCTATACGCATACTATTTCTAAGACTTTTTTGGGGGAGGATAATTATGAGTATGTTGATACCTATGGTCGTGGAGCAGACCAGCCGCGGCGAACGTTCTTATGATATATATTCCCGCCTGCTGAAGGACAGAGTGGTCTTTTTGGGCAGCGAGATCAACGACGACGTGGCTAATCTCGTCATCGCGCAGCTGCTGTTTCTGGAATCCGAAGACCCCGACAAGGACATTCATCTTTATATCAACAGCCCCGGCGGCTCTATCACCGCCGGCATGGCAATATTCGACACCATGCAGTATATCCGGCCGGACGTCAGCACCATTTGCATCGGTATGGCGGCCTCTATGGGGGCGTTTCTGCTCACCGCCGGCGCTATCGGCAAACGCTACGCTCTGCCCAACAGCGAGATCATGATACACCAGCCGCTGGGCGGCACGCAGGGCCAGGCGACGGATATCGAGATACACGCCCGGCGTATCCTGCAAATGAAGGAGAAGCTGAACCATATCCTGGCGGAGCGCTCCGGCCAATCCTACAAAAAGATCGCGGCCGACACCGAGCGCGATTTCTTTATGAGCGCCGAGGCGGCCAAAAAATACGGCCTGATCGACGCTGTGATCGACAAGCACTGAGACCGCCGTTTACGTATAGTGTGATTTGCGAGATAAAAAAGGAGTGGATCTGGTATGCCGAAAAGGCCTGATGACAGAGAACCCGTGCGCTGCTCTTTCTGCGGCAAAACGCAGAGCCAGGTGAAAAAGCTGATAGCCGGGCCGGGCGTCTGCATCTGCAACGAGTGCATAGAGCTTTGCGCCGAGATCATCGACGAGGACGTCTTCCGCACCGAGGCCGAAGCCGAGCAGGATATGCTGGCGGAGATACCGAAGCCGCAGGAGATCAAGGCCGTGCTGGACGATTACGTGATCGGCCAGGAGAAGGCCAAGCGCGTGCTTGCCGTCGCCGTCTATAACCACTATAAGCGGATAAAAAGCGCCAACGCCGCCGACGGCGTGGAGCTGCAAAAAAGCAATATCCTGATGCTGGGGCCGACGGGCAGCGGCAAAACGCTGCTGGCGGAGACTCTGGCCAAGATACTGAACGTGCCTTTCGCCGTGGCCGATGCCACCTCGCTGACCGAGGCCGGCTACGTGGGCGAGGACGTGGAGAATATCCTGCTGAAGCTGATACAGGCGGCGGATTACGACATCGAACGCGCCCAGAAGGGTATCGTCTACATCGACGAGATCGACAAGATCGCCCGCAAAAGCGAGAACCCGTCGATCACGCGCGACGTTTCCGGCGAGGGCGTGCAGCAGACCCTGCTGAAGATACTGGAGGGAACTGTTGCCTCCGTGCCGCCGCAGGGCGGCCGCAAGCACCCGCACCAGGAGCTGATTCAGATCGACACGACCAATATCCTGTTTATCTGCGGCGGCGCTTTCTGCGGTATCGAGAACATCATCAAACAGCGTGTGAACACCAAAACGCTGGGTTTTGGCGCGGAGATCGCCAGCACCCGCGCCGAGGAGGACGCCATACTGGCCAAGGCCATGCCGGAGGATCTGCTGAAATTCGGTCTGATACCCGAGTTCGTGGGGCGGCTGCCTATTATGGTAACGCTCTCCTCGCTGGATAAGGACGCGCTTATCCGCGTGATGACCGAGCCGAAAAACGCTCTGGTCAAGCAGTATCAGAAGCTTTTTGAGCTGGACGGCGTGACGCTCCGCTTCAACGACGACGTGATCGCCGCCGCCGCCGACGAGGCGCTGACCAGAAAGACCGGCGCGCGCGGCCTGCGCTCTATCTTTGAAGAAATGATGATGGACACGATGTTCGACCTGCCCAGCCGCGACGACGTATCGGAATGTGTGATCACGCTGGACACGCTGCAAAAGCGCCAGCCGCCGCTGCTCATCACCAAAGCCAAGGCGGATAACCATAAGACCAGCGCATGAGGCGGCTAAAACCGCCAACAGACCGGCCGGGGGAGACCCCGGCTGTCTTTTTCTCCGCCGGATTTGCCAAGGCGGGGGAAATGTGTTAAAATAAGCTTTACCAAAGTCTGCTGTGATTTTTGCCGGAAAACGGAGGTATTTTTATGCCGAACGATAACGATAAACGGGCATGGCGGCATGATTTTCCCGCTTTTGCCGAGAACCTGACGCCGGGCGGCGTCGAACTGCCGCCGGGCTGCGTGGAAATGCCGATGATACCGCTGCGCGGCATGATCGTGTTTCCGCACGTCATGGTGCATCTGGACGTGGGCCGCACGCGCAGCGTGCAGGCGCTGGACGAAGCCATGCTGACCGGCCGGGAGATCTTCTTTGCCATGCAGAAGGACGTGCAGGTGGAAGACCCCGAGCCGGAGGATATCTATGAGGTGGGCACGGTGGCTGAGGTGAAGCAGGTGCTGAAGCTGCCGGGCGGCACGGTGCGTCTGCTGGTGGCCGGGCGGCACCGCGCCAGGCTGCGGTATTACAGCCAGCTGGCGCCCTACGCCGTGGCCGTGGTGGAGGAATACCCCGACAGCCGCACAAACGACAGCCTGGCCGAGGCCTTAAAGCGCCGTTTGCAGGAGGCGTTCGCCAATTATGCGGCGCTGAATAAAAAATACCCGGCGGAGGTGGTGGCCCGCCTGAACGCGATCGAAAACGCGGGCGAGCTGGCCGACACCGTGGCCGGCAACCTGTTTTTGCAGCTTTCCGAGCGGCAGAAGGTGCTGGAAGCGTTCGACCTGCAGCAGCGTATCGAGCTTTTGCTGGAGATCATCGTCAAAGAAACGGAGATCATGGAGCTGGAACGCAAGATCGGCAATCGCGTCCACAGCCAGATCGACCGCAACCAGAAGGAATATTATCTGCGGGAACAGCTGCGCGCTATCAACACCGAGCTGGGCGAGGCGGAGGACCGCACCGGCGAGATCGAGGAATACCGCGACCGCATGGCCAAGCTCGATCTGCCGGACTACGTGCTGGAGCGGCTGGAGAAGGAGTTTTCGCGCTTAAAGCATATGCCGCCTCTGACGGCCGAGGCGAACGTGCTGGAAAATTACATCGACTGGGTGCTGGATATCCCGTGGCGCGTCTATACCGAGGATAACCGCAACCTGGCCGCGGCGGAAAAGATACTGAACGACGACCACTACGGCCTGCAAAAGGTGAAGGAGCGCATACTGGAATTTCTGGCCGTGCGCCAACATTCCGGCAACCTGAAAGGGCCGATACTCTGCCTGGTGGGGCCGCCCGGCGTGGGCAAGACCTCTCTGGCCGTCTCAATAGCGCGGGCGCTGGGGCGCAAATACGTGCGCGTATCTCTGGGCGGCGTGCACGACGAGGCGGAGATACGCGGCCACCGGCGCACCTATATCGGCGCGCAGCCCGGCCGTATCATGCAGTATATCAAAAATTCCGGCGTCAGCAATCCGCTGTTTTTGCTGGACGAGATAGATAAAATGGCGAGCGACTTCCGCGGCGACCCGGCCAGCGCCATGCTGGAGGTGCTCGACCCGGCGCAGAACTCCACTTTCAGCGATCATTATCTGGAGCTGCCCTACGACCTCTCGCAGGTGTTGTTCATCACCACCGCCAACGTGGAGCAGGATATCCCCGAGCCGCTCTATGACCGCATGGAGATCGTGCATCTGGACAGCTACACCGAGGACGAAAAATTCCAGATCGCGGTGCGGCATCTGCTGCCCCGCCAGCGGCGCGAGCATGGGCTCACTTCCCGCCAGATCACCGTATCCGACGGGGCTTTGCTGGAGATCATTCGCAATTACACCCGCGAGGCCGGCGTGCGCAGTTTGGAGCGCCAGCTGGCCAAGCTCTGTCGCAAGGCCGTGAAGGGCATCGTTAGCGGCAGCTGGGAGAAGCTCGCCGTCAGCCGCCGCAATTTGAAGGAGCTGCTGGGCGAGCCGGATTATCATTACGATCTGGTGGATAAGAAGGACCGCGTGGGCGTGGTGAACGGGCTGGCCTGGACGGCGGCCGGCGGCGACACGCTGACGGTGGAAGCACAGCTTCTGCCCGGCAAGGGCGGCCTTATCCTGACCGGCCAGCTGGGCGACGTGATGAAGGAGAGCGCCCAGACGGGCTGGACTTATCTCCGCTCTATCGGCCAGAAATATAACGTGCCGGAGGACGTCGGCAAGCTGGATATCCATATCCACGTGCCGGAGGGCGCTATCCCCAAAGACGGCCCCTCCGCCGGGGTGACGATGGCGACGGCGCTGGCCTCGGCTTTTTCCGGCCGGCCGGTGCGCCACGACGTAGCGATGACCGGCGAGATCACGCTGACCGGGCGGGTGCTGCCCATCGGCGGGCTGAAGGAGAAAACTATCGCCGCCCACCGGGCGGGCGTAAAGACCGTGATCATACCGAAGGAAAACAAGCGCGATCTGCCGGAGCTGCCGCAGGTGGTGCGCGACAACCTGCGCTTCGTGCTGGCGGAAACGCTGCAGGACGTGCTGAAAGAAGCGCTGGTTTAGGCCGGACGGGGGTTTTATGATGCAGATCAAGCGGGCGACTTATCTTTTGACGGCGGTGAAAGCCGCGCAGTACCCGGAGCGGGCGCTGCCGGCGGTGACTTTCTGCGGCCGCTCCAACGTGGGCAAAAGCAGCCTCATTAACGCGCTTTTGAACCGCCGCAACTTGGCGCGCACCAGCTCGCAGCCGGGCAAGACCCGCACCATAAATTTCTATGACGTGGACGGCGCGTGGTATCTGGTCGACCTGCCGGGCTATGGCTACGCCAAGGCGGCTATGGCCGAGCGCGAAAAATGGCGCGTGATGATCGACGAATATCTGGCCAAATACCAGGGGCCGAAGCTGTTCGTGCAGCTGGTGGATATCCGCCACGAGCCCAGCCAACTTGATTGCCAGATGTGGGACTGGCTGCTGGATACCGGCGCGCCGGCGCTGCTGGTGGCCACCAAGGCCGATAAAATCAGCCGGGGCGCGCGGGCGAAGCAGCTGGCGCTGATCGGGCGGACGCTTGGCGCCAACAGCGAGGCGATCATACCGTTTTCGGCGGTGACGAAGGACGGCCGGGATATCCTGCTGGAGGAGATCGAGTCTTATTTGCAGGCCGTGCGGGCGGCGGAGGGCGAAGCATGAAACAGACGACGTATAAAGCCTTGCTGGTGGGCGACGTGGTGGGCCGCTGCGGCCGCGACGCTCTGGCCAAAGCTCTGCCGGAGCTGCAATGGCAGCATGGCGCGGATTTCACGCTCGTCAACGGCGAAAACACCAACAACGGCCGGG